>NZ_JBEZFH010000207.1:0-13731 GCF_040649355.1 Sphaerisporangium sp. NPDC049002
GCCGGGCGGCGCGGCTGCGGACGCGGCATCGCCGGCTCGTCGAGCAGTGCGAGGGGTACCGGCCGCCGCCGCCCGGCTCGCCGTTGCCGGTGACGCACTGCACGGAGGAGGTCATGTCGCCCGAGACGGTGCCGTGGATCATGTTGACCTTGAACCGGGTGTAGGGGTCGCCCGCCCGGGGGGAGGTGTCGGCCCAGTCGTCGCCCGACGTGGAGTCGTGGTCCTTGATCAGGACGGAGATCTCCTGGTCGAGGACCGTGGTCGGGATCTGCTGGGTCAGCGTCCAGAACGGGGCGACCTGGACCTGGTCCTCAGCGGCTCTCGGGGTGGTGAACGTGGGGAAGCCGGCGAAGGTGATCTCACCGTAGAAGTCGGGGGCGCTCTCCCCGGCGCTTTCGAGACCTTCGTTACGGCAGGGATCGACGCAGCTCACGAGCAGGACGCGCACAGTGAGTGGCTGGGTGCTGGCCGCCGCTCTCGCGGGTGTGGTGACGACGGCCAGGCCCAGGGTCATCATGAGGAGGGCGAGAACCGCGCGTAGGGGACCGGTAGACATACCGCAACCATCGGTTCATTTGGACCGATCCAGCATGAGTAGCCCCCTACTCAATCCCCCCATTTCGTCTTACGTCCGAACAGCCGGGCGCGTTTGCGCGTCGAAGATCCTCCCGGGCGGTGCCGATCCCGCTTTCCGCGACGCCACCCGGGGAGATATTCGGACGCCGGTGGTCAGCGTTTCGCCGTGCCTGGGTCGGCCGTCTCCAGCGGCTGTTCGCCGGCCTTGGGGGGCTCGGGGAGGTCCAGGCTGTCGCGCAGCTTGGTGGGCTTGAGGAAGAGCGTGGCGACGACGCCGACCACGCTGATCGCGGCGGAGACGAGGAAGATGTGCCCCGTGGCGTCGCCGTAGGCCGCGCGGACGACGGTCCTCGCGGCTTCGGGCAGCGCGCCGATGTTGAGGGTGGTGCCCGCCGAGCCGGACGGCCGGATGCCCGCCTTCGCGAAGCCTTCGGCGATGCCGGAGGCCACTTGGTCGGCGAGGACCGCGCCCAGGACCGAGACCCCGAACGTGCCGCCCAGTGACCGGAAGAACGTCACGGCGCCGCTGGCGGCACCCAGCTCGCGCAGCGGGACGGTGTTCTGGATGGCCAGCACCAGGTTCTGCATGCACATGCCGACGCCGATGCCGACCAGCAGCATCCCGCCCGAGACGAGCACCAGCGAGGTCTCGTGGTCGATGGTGGACAGGCCGAGGAACCCGAGCGTGAGCACGATCGACCCGGTCACGATGTACGGCTTGACGTGGCCGCTCCTGGACACGAGCCGCCCGGAGATGGTCGAGGAGAGCAGCACCCCGAGCATCAGCGGGATGGTCAGCAGCCCGGCCTCGGTGGGACTGTACCCCCGGCCGATCTGGAAGTACTGGCCGAGGAACACCGCTCCGCCGAACATCGCCATGCCCACCGCGAGGCTGGCCAGGATGGCGAGGGCGGGGGTGCGCCTGCGGACGACGTGCAGCGGCACCACCGGCTCCTTGACCCGCGACTCCACCCAGGTGGCGACCGCCAGCACCAGCACCCCGCCGCCGGCGAGGGCCCCGGTCTGCCAGGAGATCCAGTCGAAGGAGTTGCCCACGAAGGTGATCCAGATGAGCAGGATGCTGACGCCCGCGGCGATCAGCGTGGCGCCCGCGTAGTCGACTCTGGTGTCCGGGCGGCGGATCGAGGCCACGTGGAGCGTCTTGTGCAGCAGGACGAAGGCGAGCGCCGTGAACGGCACGGCGATGAAGAAGCACCAGCGCCAGCCCAGCCACGAGGTGTCGGCGATCAGCCCGCCGAGCAGCGGCCCGCCCACGGTGGCCACGGCCATCACGGCGCCGAGGTAGCCGTTGTAGCGCCCCCGCTCCTTGGGAGTGATCATCGCGGCGAGGACGACCTGGACCAGGATCTGCAGGGCGCCCATGCCGAGGCCCTGGAGGGCGCGGAAGGCGATGAGCTGGCCGGTGTTCTGTGCGAACCCGCAGGCCAGCGAGCTGACCATGAAGATGACGATGGAGATCTGCAAGAGCAGCTTCTTGCTGAACAGGTCGGCCATCTTGCCCCAGATCGGGGTGGAGGCCGTCGCTGCCAGCAGCGAGGCGGTGACCACCCACGTGTACTGGGACTGGGTCCCGTCGAGCGCGCCGATGATCTGCGGCAGCGCCACCGACACGATCGTGCCGCTGATCATCGCCACGAACAGCACCAGGAGCAGGCCGCTCAGCGCTTCGAGGATCTGCCGGTGGCTCATCGGCTCCGCGTCGTGCGTGGTGACCGGTTGTGCGCTCACGCGCGACCTCCGATACGGGGTAATCGGGAACGGACCGGACCACCATACATGCACATTGCGCAAGTTTGCGCACCGAGCATGTTTGCGTGGACAGTAAGCTGTCCGTGTCATGACGACCACAGTGGGGTTGCGCGAGCGCAAGAAGGCCGAGACGCGGCAGGCGGTCCACGAGGCCGCGCTGCGGCTGACCGTGGAGCACGGCCTCGAACACGTCACCGTCGAGGCCATCGCCGACGCCGCCAACATCTCGCGGCGGACCTTCTCCAACTACTTCGCCAGCAAGGAGGACGCCCTCCTCTACGGCGACGAGCAGCGCATCCGCCTCATGGGGGAGAGGGTCCGCGCCCGCCCCGCCGAGGAACCGGCTTGGCGGGCGCTGCGCGAAGCCGTGCACGAGCTCGTTCGCGAGCCGGGCGGCCCCGAGAGGGAATGGGCGGTCCGCGCCACGCTCGCCAAGAGGCATCCCTCGCTCCTGGCGCGGCAGCTGGCCAACCACGCCAACCTCGAACGCGACCTCGCGCAGGCCATCGCCGGGCGCGGCGATACGGGCACCGGCACACGGCCCCGGGTGATGGCGGCGGCCTTCCTGAGCGCGGTGCGCATCGCCACGCACATGTGGATCGACGAGCACGAGTCCCGCACCATGGGCGACATCCTCGACGACGTCTTCGACGAGATGGCCCGGCCCTTCGACCGATGACGGATGATCGCGCCCGAAAGCGGATTTTTTTCTACTTTCGTAACCTTGCGGTGACCTGCTAAAAGCCTCCCATGCCGAGAGTGATCGGCTGATTTGCCTGCTTGGGCGCTGAGATTGCGGGCAGGCTTTCCCGGACCATTGCCGGACTCAGAGGCCGGGGGTGAACGTCGTTCCGCTTGGGCAAGCGAACGACTCCTGTCATGCCGCCGTCGCTTCGGCGCGAGTTCGATCGGATCAAGCTAGTTGGAGGACATGGTGACGCCAGCAAACCCTGACAAGCCAAACGAAGAACGGTCGACCGAACCGGGCGGGCCACGCTGCCGCATCCCACGCCCACTGTTCTTCGCCGCAGCTCTCGTGCTGGCGGCGTCGGGCGGCGTCGAAGCGGCCGCGGCCTCGGCGTCATCGCCCACGACGCCCCCGGAGGGAACGCCGACTCCCACGGTGACGATCAGCGAGACTCCCACGGAAACGCCCACCGAAACGTCCACTGCGACCCCGACCGAAACTCCGACCGAAATCCCGACGCCGGCCCCCGCCGTCAAGGTGTCCGCCGCCGACGCCTGGCGCTTCATCGGCACCCCGCACGGCGAGTTCGTCGTGCCGGCGAAGGACTGTACCTTCCCGGTGCTGTTCACCCAGACCGGGCAGGCCACCGTCGTGGCCGAGGACGCGATCACCGTGAAGAGCCAGGACGGCTACGAGAGGGTGTACGCGATCGGCGGCTCCACCCGGACCGTGTCCGGCCGGCGGGGCGACACCAAGATCAAGCAGGGCGACTGGGTGTCGGTGACCGCCGCGACGCCGGGCGATCCCACGACCGTCCCGCCGCAGCCCGAGCCCACTGCGGTCCCGCCGGAGGACGTGCCGACGACCACGCCCACGACCGAGCCGACGACCGCCCCGCCGACGACCACGCCCACGCCCGAGGGGACGACCGCCTCGCCGACGACCGCCCCGCCCACCACCGCGCCGGCGACCGCCCCGCCCACCACCGCGCCGGCGACCGCCCCGACCACGGGCGAGCCGACGACCGCTCCGTCCCAGAGCGCGCCGGCGACCGTCGCGCCCCAGGTGGAGCCGACGACGGCCGCGCCACAGGATGAGCCGGCGACGACCGCCGCCTGGGTCTTCGATCTGACGCGGCCCAGCAAGAACTTCTGGCGGGGCAAGGGCTGGTGGGCTCCCAAGCACTGGCAGCCCGGCAACCTCCAGTGGCGTGCCCCCAAGCCGTGCCCCACCCCCACCGAGACGCCCACTCCGACCCCGACGGAGAGGCCCACCGAGACCCCCACCGAGACCCCGACCGCTACCCCGACTGAGACTCCCACGGGAACTCCGACCACGACGCCCACGGACGAGCCGGCCCCGACGGTCACCGCGACCGTGACCGTTCCCCCGAGCTCGGCCCCCTGACGCTGAGCGCCGACCTTTCGCCGGTGGCCGCGGGCACGAGCCCGCGGCCACTTCGCGTCCGGGCCGTACCCGGCCGGTCAGGAAGCGAGGGCCAGGGTCCCAAGGGCGCGGTGGAGACGCTGACGAAGGCGTGACCGGCCCCTGAGGGGACGTCAGGCCAATGCGGGCTCCTGGATGAGGGCGACGCGGACGGCCGACGGGTCGCCGTCGGAGAGGGGTACCGCGAAGACCGCCGTCCGCTCGCGGGCCGCGTAGACCACGAACCGCAGGCCGTCCTCGTCCCACACGTCCTGGACGTCGGAGGTGAGCCGCGCGGACGCCGAGCAGTAGGCGGGGCTGAGGTAGAGCAGCCGCAGCGAGACCTCCAGCGGGATCTTCTCGGGCGCGACCACGGCGAGCGGCCTGCGCAGCCGTACGAGAAGCCGGCGCAGGGGCGTCAGCCAGTGGCGGTCCAGCTCCGCCGAGAGCGCCAGCAGGGCGGCGGCCTCCGCCAGGCCCACGACCACGCCCGTCGCGTCCAACGGATACGGCCCCGCCCAGATGGCCGCGACGCTCACGGCGAGCAGGAGTCCCGCCCGCCCAAAGCCGCGCCAGTTGACGGGACGGGCGTGCGTGCCCAGGCAGCCGCACGACGAGGCGGGCGCGGCGAGGCGCCCATAGGTGAGGTAGAGGAGGAATCCGGCGGAGAGAACGGTGGCGGCCGTCCCCTCCAGCGGCGAGGCCGGCGGCAGCAGCAGCGCCGCCGCAACCGCGAGCTCCAGCACCGCGACGAGCCGGAGCGCCGGGACCGCGCGCGCCGCGCCGACCAGCCGGGCCAGGGCGGTCTGCCCCGCCTGCGCCCGCATCCGCCGGCTGAGCAGTTTCATCAGGGCGGCCCAGAGCAGGAACAAGGCGATCACGTACGGCTGCGGCGCGGCGATCCCGTGCATCTGTGGCTCCTAGTGGGGGGAGAAGACGGTGGCGATGTCGACTTCGTTGGTGTCCGGCCGCCAGGCGCCCAGGACCTGCACGTGCTGGCCCACCCGCAGTTGCGACAGGTCGGCGGAGGGCGGCGCGTCGGAGTAGACGGCCACCGACTTGCCGGCCACGAGGTGGCAGAGGATCTGCTTGCCGTTGTGGTCGAGGTGGACCTTCTCGCTGGTGATGTTCTGGATGTGGCCCTTGACGTTGACGATGTTGAACCACACCGATTCGGCGGCGAGGACGCCGTCGGGCATGCGAACGCCCCGGGCGTAGAGTCCGTCACCGGGCTTGGCCTGGTCGAAGGCGACGGGGCCCAGCTTCCACAGGCTCGTGCCGTCGACGACCCTGATGCGGTGGAACACCCAGTTCGAGCCGAGGACGAAGAGCGTGTTGTCCTTGATGGAGCGGATCCGGCCCTCGGCGAAGTTCGGGTCGGGCGTGCCGGGCTCGACGTCGGGCGCCGCCTGGGCGAAGGCCGCCTCCGGGCCGAGCGACCCGAACGCGGTCGCGGCGACGACGCCGGCCCCGCCCCCGAGCACGGCGGACTTGAGCAGTTGTCTTCTGCTGGTCATCGGACGCCTCCTAGGGGACCGAGATCTCGCACGGCCGCAGGCCGGTCGAAAGGCTGGCGATCCGGCTGTAGGCGGCCGGGGTCAGGTCGATCAGCCGGTTGCTGGCGCAGGTCGCGCCGCAGCAGCTGCGCTCGCCGCAGAACAGGTCGGTCTGGGGGCCGCAGTCGGCGATGGTGGTGACGACGCTGGTGCCGCTGCACAGGGCCGTGGTCCTGTGGCTGAAACCACAGGTCCTGCGCGACATGCTGACGCCGCAGCTGTCGGGACGGGTGATCGCCCAGCAGGCGTCGGAGGTGTTGGGCCAGGCGTGCTGCAGGCTCCCGGAGTTGCAGGTGCCGCACGCTCCCTTGCCGGTGGTGCTGCACGGGCCCCAGGCCGCGCCGCAGCAGAACCAGGAGACCTCTCCTTGGACGGGTCCGAGCAGGTCGAGGGGTGGGTCGGTGGACTGGCTGCGCGCCATGCGCGTCCTCCTTGGGGGGTGAGCTCTGACGGTTCCCCGATTGTGTGGTGCGCTTAGGCCGAAATTTCTTGACTTGTCCCATGAATAACATGTAATGAAATTTCGTCAATGCCCAAACTGCAGCCGCTCCGGCCTCACCAAGGCGGCCAGGGAACAGGAGTGCCGGCCCGGCGGGTCCGGGGGAGGGGCGCGGGAGTGGGAAGCTAACTGTTCGGCTTGTGTTCACCCCGTGCCATCGGAGGACTAGCACATCGCGATTTAACCTGACATGGCTTACCACCCTCCGTGCAAAGGACAGTCATGGCTGTTTCCGCTGGAAAGGGACGCTCCCGCAGGGTGCTCCTCTCGGTCGCGTCCGCCATCGGCCTCATCGTCGGCCTCGGCCTGTGGGCCGGAGCAGGCACGAGCTCCGCGGCCTCCGTGCCGTCGCCGAGCCACGTCGTCGTCGTGGTACTGGAGAACCACGCGTACTCGCAGGTCATCGGCAGCTCCAGCGCCCCCTACATCAACTCGCTGAAGACCGGCGGCGCCAACCTCACCCAGTTCTACGCCGAGACCCACCCGAGCCAGCCCAACTACTACGCCATGTTCTCCGGAGGCACCCAGGGAATCACCGGCGACGGCTGCGTCACGATCGGCTTCAGCTCCGCCGCCAACCTCGGCTCGGAGCTGATCGCGGCGGGCAAGACCTGGGCGAGCTACAACGAGGGCCTGCCCAGCCAGGGCTCCACGGTGTGCACCAGCAGCGGCGGGAAGTACGCGCAGAAGCACAACCCCTGGTTCGGCTTCCGCAACGTCCCGGCCTCCACGGCCTACACGATGGCGCAGTTCCCGACGGACTACACCAGGCTGCCGACGGTCTCCTTCGTGGTCCCGGACCTGTGCAACGACATGCACGACTGCTCGGTTTCGACCGGCGACACCTGGCTGAAGAACAAGCTCGGCGCGTACGCCACCTGGGCGAAGTCCAACAACAGCCTCCTTGTGGTCACCTTCGACGAGGACAACAGGCTCAGCGGCAACCGCATCGCGACCGTCGTCTACGGCCAGCCGGTCGTCCCGGGCAGCACGTCCGCCACCACCTACAACCACTACAACCTGCTCCGGACTCTGGAGGACATGGCCGGCCTGACCTCCCACGCGGGCAACGCCGCCTCGGCCTCGGACATCACCGGAATCTGGAGCTGAGCTGATGTGCGCCCCGCGCGGGACGGACACGCGATGAGGGCATGTAGGGCGGCGTACGCTCCGGCCGGGACGGGGACGTGATGACGACCCGGGCTCGCCTGGTCACGCTGCTGGTCGCGGTGGCGCTGCTGTGCTCGCTGGCCCTGGCCTCGGTGCTGCAAGCGGCGCGGCGGGCGGAGGAGCGCGACCGGGCGCGTCCGGGCGGCCCGCCCGTCGCGCCCGGCGCCGTGACCCTCGACCGCGAAGGGCGAATGATCTTCCGCAACATGGCCTGGGGAGCGCACCGGGACGAGCTGGTCTCCGTGGCGGCCTCCGACCCGGGCGGGGCGCGCACCTCGGCCCCGATCCGCTGCCTGCGCTTCCACGCGGCGGCCGGGACCGGGGTGTGCCTGCGCAAGGTGGAGGGCCCGATACGGGAGACCTACTACGCGTCGGTACTCGACGCCCGGCTGCGGACGCTGCGCGACTACCCGATCGCGGGCATCCCGTCCCGGGCCCGGGTCGCGCCGTCCGGACGGCTGGCCGCCTGGACGGTCTTCGTGGGCGGGGACTCCTACGCCGGGAGCGACTTCTCCACCCGGACCTCGATCGTCGACACGCGGACATGGACGCTGACCCCGAGCCTGGAGACCTACGCGATCGTGAAGGACGGCAGGCCGTACCACGCCTCCGACGTGAACTTCTGGGGCGTCACCTTCGCCGACGACGGGCACTTCTACGCGACCTTGGCCACCAAAGGCGAGACCTACCTTGTGCGCGGTGACATCGCCGCGCGCAAGGTGACCACGCTGCGTCCGAACGTCGAGTGTCCGTCGCTGTCGCCCGACGGCACGCGCCTGGTCTTCAAGAAGCGCGTCCCCGGCCTCAGCCCGGACGAGCCGTGGCGGCTGTACGCGCTCGACCTGCGGACCATGCGCGAGACGCCGCTCGCCGAGGCGCGCAGCGTCGACGACCAGGTCGTGTGGGCGGACGGGCGCACCGTGATGTACGCCCTGGCGGGGGACTTCGGCGCCGACCTGTGGTCGGCGCCCGCCGACGGGACCGGCGCCTCCAGGAGGGTGGCCCTCGCCGCGCTCAACCCGGTCTTCGTCGGCTGAGGCCGGCGTCCAGGAGGGCGGCGCTCGCCGCGCTCAGCCCGGTCTTCGTCGGCTGAGGCCTCCGGCGGGGGCCCGGCGGGCGTGTACGCGCTCGGGGCTCGGCCAGCGCACGGCGTACGCCCAGCCGGCCCGTTCGAGCCAGCGGATCAGCCGGGCGCTCGGGTCGAGCTGCCCTCTGAGCACGCCGTGGCGGGCGCAGGTCGGCTCGACGTGGTGCCAGTTGTGCCAGCCCTCGCCGAGGGTCAGCAACGCCACCCACCGGACGTTGGACGAGCGGTCCCTGGTCTGGAACGGGCGCTCGCCGAAGGTGTGGGCGACGGAGTTCACCGACCAGGTCACGTGGTGCACCACGGCGTAGCGGACCAGCCCGCCCCAGAACAGGGCGGTCCACACGCCGGCCCACGACATCGCCCACAGCCCTCCCACGGCCGCGGGCAGCAGGAAGGACAGCGCCGCGACGGCCGGGTAGGCGGAGTCGAACCGCCGGACGTCCGGATCGGCCAGCAGGTCGGGCACCCAGTGCTCACGGCTGGAGCGCCGGCGCGCGGTGAAGAACCACCCGGCATGCGCGTGCGCCATGCCCCGCAGCAGGGCGGCGCCGCCGTCGCCGTAGCGCCACGGCGAGTGCGGGTCACCGGGCTGGTCGGCGTACTTGTGGTGGCGGCGGTGCTCGGCCGTCCACAGCGTGACCGGCCCTTCGACCGCCATGCCCCCGGCCAGCATGAGCGCGATGCGCAGCGGCCTGCGGCACCTGAAGGCCCGGTGGGTGAAGTGCCGGTGGTAGCCGACCGCGATGCCGAAGATGCTGATCACGTACATGACGACGGCGATGACCACGTCGCGCGGGCCGATGCCCCACCCCCAGGCGGCGGGGACGGCGACGGCCAGGATCAGCACCGGAAGGATGACCAGGGCGATCAGATAGGCGGCGCGGCGCCCGGCCGTGACCGCCACCGTTTCGGCCGTGCCGTGCTCCGGACGGGCCGGCGGGAAGGCCGACATGGTCATGCTCGCTCCCTGCGGTCGGCGAGGACCGCCTGGTGTGCGGTCCGGGCACCCATTCAACGGCCGGACGACCGGGCGGGGGGAGTTGCCTGGAAGTGACGCATCAATCACGTAGGGCAGGCAAGGGATCGCAATCTGTAGCTATTCTGGGGGCGATGTGACCCGGCGCACGGAGATCGCCACGCAAAGTGGCGGCAACGGCCTGGTCCGGTAGCGGTTCAGAGGCGAGACGGAGGGTCCTACGGCATGGGTGCTGTCGATCAGGCGACCGCGGGCGACCATCTGGAGAGATACGACGCGGCCATGGCACGCGATCCGATGTCCGCGTTCGCCCTCGTCCGTGAGTGGATGCGCACCGACTGGCGCGCCTTCTTCGCGGTGCTGCGCGAGCAGCGGCCGATCTTCGTCACGCCCGCCTTCACCGTCGTGACCCGTTTCGCCGACGTCACCGAGGTGCTCTCCCGGGAGGAGGTCTTCTCGGTCCGGGCCTTCGGCCCGCGCCTGGACGCGGCGCTGGGCGGGCCGTTCATGCTGGCCAGGGACGCGACGCCGATGAACTGGCGTGAGAAGGGGCTGATGCGGGTCATGCTCCCTCCCGAGGAGGCGGCGCGCCTTCGCGGGCTGGCGGGGCGTTCGGCCGACGAGGCGCTGGACGCCGTGGCCGGGCGAGGGCGCGTCGAGGCCGTCGGCGAGCTGTTCCGGCACGTCGCCCTGCGCGTGTGCGCGGAGTACTTCGGCGTCCCCGGGCCCACACCGCAGACCCTGTCGCGATGGACCAGGGCCGTGGTCACCGACGGCTTCGCCAACTTCCAGGGCGACCCCGCGATCAGGGCCGCGTCGGTTCTCGCGGGCGAGGAGATGATCGACTACCTGCGCGGCCTGCTCGCCGAACGCCGGGCCGCCCTTTCGGCGGGGCCGGTGCCGCCGCCCGGCGACGTCTTCTCGCGGCTCGTCCGCACGAGCCTTCCGGCGGAGGTCGGCCTCGGCGACGAGCGGATGCTGATCAACATGGCGGGGCTGCCGCTCGGGTTCGTCGAGAGCGGGCCGGGGGCCATGGTGGAGGCGGTCGAGCAGCTCATGCTCCGCCCCCGCGTGCGGGCGCAGGCCGTGGAGGCCGCCGCCGACCCCGATCCCACCCGGTTCGATGGCTATGTCTGGGAGGCTCTGCGGTTCAGCCCGTTCTTCAAGCTGCTGCCCCGCGTGTGCGAGCGCGACCACGTCCTCGCCGCCGGCACCCCGCGCCGCACGGTCGTCCCCGCAGGCACGTTCGTGCTTGCCGCTCCGGCCTCGGCCATGTTCGACGCCGACGTGGTCGACGAGCCGGACGAGTTCCGCCCGGGCAGGTCGGGGCACCTCCAGTTGTTCTTCGGCCACGGCCACCACGCCTGCCTCGGAGTGCACCCCGCCAGGGCCGTCATCTGCGAGGTGGTGCGCCGCCTGCTCCTGCGCCCCGGGGTGCGTCTGCTCCCGCCGCCGGACGGGGTGGTCGTCCGGGCCCACGGGATCTTCCCCGACCGGTTCGTCCTCGGGTTCGGCCCGCAGGGGAAGGAGACGTGACGGTGGCGTCCAGCAGAGCGAGAAGCATCGCGACCGACGGCGCCGCCAACCGGCTCCGATTCCTGGCCCTGACGCGTGGACGGCCGCTGTGGGACCTCGCGCAGCGCGTCCAGCCCGTACGGCGGCGGCTCAACGCCACGCTGATCGACCACGCGGTCCGCGAGATGCCGCCGCGGCCCGAGCCGCTGAGCACCATGGCCGACTACACCTCGTGGGCCTCGCTGACCGATCGCACGTTCAGCGGGCGTCACGTGCCGCCGGTCGCCGGAGCCGAGACCGGCAGGCCCACGCCCGAGCGCGCGGCCGACCTGTTCACGCGCGGCGACACCATGATCCCGTGTCCCCGGTCCACCGTGCTGTTCGCGTACTTCGCCCAGTGGTTCACCGACGGGTTCCTGCGCGGTGACACCCACGTCCCGAGGGACCCGCGCAAGAACAGCTCGAACCACCACATCGACCTCAACCAGCTCTACGGGCTCGACGCCGCCGCGACCGCCGCCCTGCGCGCCTTCGAGGGCGGGCTGCTCAAGAGCCAGGTGATCGGCGGCGCCGAGTTCCCTCCCCACCTCTGCGAGAACGGCCGGGTCAAACCCGAGTTCGCCGCGCTGAGCGTGATCCGTTTCGCCGAGCTCACCCGCGAGCAGCGCGACACCCTGTTCGCGACCGGCAGCGACCGGGGCAACATCCAGATCGGCTTCACCATGCTCACGGTGCTGTTCCTGCGCGAGCACAACAGGGTGGCCCGCCTCCTGGCCCGCCACTACCCGCGCTGGGACGACGAGCGCCTGTTCCAGACCACGCGCAACATCCTCATCGTGCTGCTGATCAAGCTGGTGGTGGAGGAGTACATCAACCACATCACCCCGTACCACTTCCGCTTCACCCTGGATCCCCGGCTCTCCACCCTGCTCGCCCGCGCGCCCTGGCACCGGGAGAACTGGGCCTCGGCCGAGTTCAACCTGGTCTACCGCTGGCACAGCCTGATCCCCTCCGCCCTTTCCGTGGGCGGGCGGGAGCTTCCGATGGCGGACACCCTGGTCGGCGGCGCGCTCATCCCCGGGCCGGGGCTCGGCCGGCTGTTCGAGGAGGCTTCGCTGCAGCGCGCCGGTCGCATCGGCCTGTTCAACACCGACCCCGTGCTGCGGGAGGTCGACGTGGCCAGCGTCGCAGAGTCGCGCGCGCTGAACCTCGCGCCCTACAACAGCTACCGTGAGCACTGCCGCTTCCCCCGTGTGCGCCGCTTCGACCAGGTCTCCGGCGATCGGCGGGTGAGCGAGGCGCTCGGCGAGCTGTATCGCGGCGTGGACGACCTCGACCTGTACGTCGGGCTGTTCGCCGAGGAGCCGGGGGACGCGAACGCCATGCTGCCGCCGCTCCTCACGAAGATCATCGCCATCGACGCCTTCTCCCAGGCGCTGACCAATCCACTGCTGGCGTCTCGGGTGTTCACCACCGCGACCTTCTCCCCGTACGGCATGAAGATCATCGCTACCACGCGAACGCTGTCGGACGTGCTGCACCGCAACGTCCCCGAGGACCCGCGACCGCGCTTCGTGAGCCTGACCCGCCGGGAGGATCGGTGAACGACGACGACCACCCCGGCGGCGGCCCCACCGGAGGCGACGCGAGTGGAGGCCACCCCGGCGGCGAGTGGGTCAAGGCGGCGAAGCCGCTGCGCACGGCGGCCAGGGAACTGGCCGAGATCGGGGCGGTGATCCAGGAGACCTCCGCCCACGCCACGGCGGCGCTCACCGACGGCGCCGTGCTCGGCGCCCTGTGGCGCGCCCCGGCCGAGGGCTACCGGGCGCAGCGGGCCCTGCTCCGCGCGGTGACCGATCGCGCGGGGCTCGGGTACGCGGTCGCCGGCGGCCGGCTGGGCGGTCTCGCGGCCAGGGCCGGCGGCATGGCGGGAGCGGAGAGCCTCGCCGTCCTCATCCTCGCGACGTCGTTGCGGCTGCGCATCGCCGCCGTCACCCAGGATCATCCCGAACTGGCCGGCGACCCGCTGATGGGCAGGCTCATCGAAGCGGTGGGCGCCGACCGCGACCTCCAGGCGCTCCGGGCGCTGCGCGCCCTGCTCAAGGACCGCGGCGCGGTGCGCACGCTCAGCGGGCTCGCCCCGGTCTTCGGCGAGGTGCTCGCCCTGCGGGCCCTGCTCGACGAGAACCCGCTCAACGACACCGCCGCCTGGCTGATCGCGACCGGCGGAGGGTACGCCAGCGCCGATCCCGTCACCGGCATGAGCAACCGTGCCATAGCGGTCCTCGACAGGGGGAAGGGCGCCGCGCGACGGCTGGAGCTCGACGCGGCCGAGGCCGAGCGGCTGTGCTCACACGGGTCGCTGCTCGGCTTCCTCCGCAACATCGGCGTCGTCGGCCGCGGGCTTCAGGAGTCTTGGCCGGGTCAACCGTCTACCGCTCGTGCTCGACGTGATAGTCGGGCTTCTCA
>NZ_JBEZFH010000208.1:0-13611 GCF_040649355.1 Sphaerisporangium sp. NPDC049002
AGCAAAACCCGAAGCCGCAGACACTAACCGCTTAACCTGCAGAAACAGGATCACGCAGAGATCAACTCATACACCACTCCGCTGGACGTGACCGCGAGCCGCTCACCGGGCTCCTTAACGTGACTGGCCGTTCGGTTGCTGCTCAAGCCCCGTGAAATCCCAGAGTTCAGGCGAACCCAAAGGTCGAGTCCAGGCTGTTGGGGTGGTCTGGGAGGTTGTGCACCCTTGGGTTCGCCGGAACCCAAGGCCGTCTACGGTCAGCCGTTCCCGGAGCGGCACCGGGCGGAGCCCCAAGGCCCGGCGACGCGAGACCACCCCGGCCCGGCGAGCAGTCAAGGCGCCTGAGCCGGTGTACGGCGCCAACCCCCGCGTGAGCAGGCGTCCTCTGCCAGGGCGGCGCCCGGCACCGGACCGAGTCATCCCCGACCGGGGCCGGCACAGACTTCTCGGCCTCACCACCACGACAAAAACCTCAACGAAGAGGAAGAGGCTTCACCGATCCCCAGACCCCTTCAACCGTCAAAGCGGCGTGCTCTGCACGGAGAACGCCCAGGTCCTGGAGCTATGGCCACGATGGAGGGCTCAGGGAACTGTGGGGTTATCCCTTAATAAGGCGGAGTTCTGTGTCGATGCCGTGCATGGCAGGGCTCCAGCCGAGTTCCCTGCCCGCGGCGGCGCCGGACAGGCGCTGGGAGTAGGTGAGGGCCTCGGCGAACGGCCCCATGGCGGCCAGGGCGGCCTGGAGGGGGACGGAGGCGACGGCCCCACCGGCGCCGAGGGCATGGCTCGCCCGCACGGCGAAGTCGCGGTAGGACAGGGACTCCCCGTTCGTCGCGAGGTACAGTGCGCCGGCCGGTGCCGTCCGCACCGCCCGGACGCACAGCTCCGCCAGGTCGTCGACGTGGACGAAGGCCAGCAGGTTGTCGCCGTCGCCGACGTGGTGCACCCGTCCGGAGGTGCTGACGTCGGCGAGAAGCGATTCCGCGATGAAACCGCTGGCGCGTCCGTACACCATGGGGGCGCGCACGACCACCGACCGGACACCTGCCTGGGAGGAGCGGCGGATCTCGGCTTCGAGGGCGGAGCGCCAAGCGAGGAAGACCGGCGGGTCATCAGGCGTGTCGACGTCGACCTCGGTGGCCGAGCCGGTGTCACCGGTGCCCAGCGACCCCGTCACGTAGAGGAACGCCTTCTCACTGCCAGCCAGACGGGCGAGCACCGCCCGGACGGCGGCGGTGTCCGTTTCGCGGAACGTGTCAAGGTCGAACGCCCGCCAGGCGAAGACCACCGCGTCGGCTTCCACGGCCCGGTCGATCCACCGCTCGATGTCCCCGACCTCACCCAGATAAGCCCGCACGCCCTTCCCGTCCAGGGTCTCCGCCGCCTTGGCCGACCTGGCGAGTCCGACGACCTCGTGCCCCTGCGCGACGAGCCTGTCGGCGATCGCGCCACCGATGTATCCGCTGGCGCCGACGATGAAGACTTTCACCCGAATCCCTTACCTCAGAGGAGACCATACGAGCGGCGGGCCTCGCTCCTCGCGGAGCGGCCGTCTCCGCGACCTGGCCCCGTCCGGAACAGACCGGCCCACCTTCCCGTGAGGTTAGAACCTTGACGCCGGTGTCAAGGCAAATCGGGCGATGGAGCGTGGCGGCGCGGCAGCGGCGAGAAGGTTCGCCCGGTGGCGACCGGATCCGAATCGGCATGCCACCTCCCGTGGGGCTCACACAACCGATGACCGGCGCCGCAGGGAAGCGGAGAGCAAGCACGCGGAAACCGCCGTCGACGGGGATGCGGATGCCGGTCGTCGCCTGAAAGTCTCCTCCCACGGCCGCGGCGATCACCTTCGCCACGTCCTCGGGCTCGAGCATCCGGTGCAGCACCGAACGCTCGGCGCGCGCCTTCTCCACCTCCGGCGTCGTCGTGTGGGCCGTGGCGTCTGTGCGCACCGCGCCGGGTGCGACGACGTTCACCCCGACCCCGTACGGCCCGGCCTCCGCGGCGAAGATCCGGCGCCCGACGATGGTGCCCCGCAGCTCGACCCGCTTGGGGACCCGTTCCTGGACGATGACCGGGCAGAACCGCAGCCCCTGGGCGTGGGCCACGTCCCTGGCCGGCACCGGCTCGCAGAACCGGTTCACGATGACCCCGCCCCCGACGTCTTCGATCCAGGGGACGTACAGCGGCTTGGTGATGACGCGGCCGTCATGCCGGTCGTGGAAGTCGAGGAACGACTCCGCGTCCGTGGTGATCACCGTCTCCGGGATGGCGAACCCGAGCTCGGCCGCGTGGGCGAGCTGGGAGGCCTTGAGCCTGGCCCGCCGGAAGACCGACTCACGGGCCGGCCACCTCCTGTCCGACTTGGAATCGACTGGAGCACACAAAGATCTTGCTTGGTCCACAGGTCGGCGCCCCCCTCGCGCGGTTGAGCATCGCTTACTCATGACGCTTCCCGTGGGCTCCACGACGCTTCGAAGAGATGGAGACCTGACCCGATCCCGGGCGCGCGTGGCACGGGATCGGACACACCACCAGGGAAGGAACGACACCAGTGACCTGGAAGAAATCCATGGCATTGACGGTGGCGGCGTTCGCGGCCTGCCTCACCGCCTCGACGCTGCCCGCCCAGCCGGCGAGCGCCGATCCGGCGGGCGTGTTCAGGACGCTCGACTGGGAGAACCCGGCCGACCGGACCGTCCCCGGCACCCCGCCCAGCGGGTTCCTCACACAGATCGGTAACTCCCACGGCGTCGGCGTGGTGGGAAGCCCGGTGCGGGACGGCTCGTACGCGGCGCGGTTCCAGCTCGACAGGAGCGATCCGATCACCTCAAGCAGCAAGCGGGCCGAGATCACGCAATCCGACACCCAGCCGCTCAACGCGGACCGCTGGTACGGATTCAGCCTCAACCTGCCGTCGAGCTGGGTCAGCGATGTCGCGGCCGAGATCGTCAGCCAGTGGCACCATTGCGACACCTGCGGAGGCGGCTCTCCCCCGCTGGCCCTGCTCACCCAGGCCGGTCACTGGAAGATCGACTTCCGGGGGGAGGTCATCGACCTCGGCCCGTACAGCACGGGCACGTGGACGGACTGGGCCTTCCACGTCAAGTGGCGCACCGACAGCAACGGGGTGCTGGAGGTGTGGCGGAACGGCGTCCCGGTCCTGAGCCGCTCCGGGGCCACCTTCGCCGGCGGAGCCCACTCGCCGTACTTCAAGTTCGGCATCTACAAGTGGGACTGGGCCGCTTCGAAGCCGAAGTCCACCCTCACCCAGCGCGTCATGTACTACGACGCGCTGCGACTGGGCGACGAGCGCGCACGTCTCGCCGACGTGACCCCCGGCCCGAACTGCGCGAACACCGTTCCCGTGGCGGGCGCCTCCGCGTCCACCTACGAGCCGGTCAACCCGCCCTCGCAGGCCGTCGACGGCAACCTCGCCACCCGCTGGTCCGGACAGGGGTTCGGCGCCTCCCTCATCCTCGACCTCGGAACCACCCGCACCGTGTGCGGCACCAAGGTCGCCTGGCACAAGGGCGACGTCCGCTGGAACGACTACACCGTCTACGTCTCGACCGACGGAACCACCTACACCAAGACCTGGGAAGGCCGAAGCACCGGCACCAGCACCGCACCGGAGACCCGGCTGTTCACCACCAGCCCCCGCGACGCCCGCTACGTCAAGATCTCCTTCTGGCAGAACCCCGAGAACGACTGGGCCAGCATCACCGAAGCCGCCGTGATCGGCTCCTGACCAGTGGCCGCGCCGCCTTCCCGGCGGCGCGGCCGTCCCGCCGGGCGGGGGCTCCGGCTCCTCGCCCGGCCGCACACCGAGGTTCCCCCCGCTGAAAGGCGACGTCGATGCGAAGCTCTCGCTTCCTCTCCCTCATGGCCCTGGTCCCGTTGTGCTCCTCCCTGCTCACCGGCCTGGCCTGGGCTCCCGAGGCGGCGCGGGCCGCCTCCCCCACCGCCGGGACGGATCCGGTCGACGGGGTGGCCATGATCTATCCCAGCAAGGCGGGAGGGCAGGCCTGGCACCTGTCCGCCGACCCCTCGCGCGACCCCCGCCTCGACGGGACCACGCTGACGCCGAACCCGGACGGCACGTTCAAGGTCCGCGACGTCAAGACCCGTCTGGGCGTCTCCACGACGACCTACGACCAGGACACCCAGGAGGACACCCTGGTCTGGTCCCAGCCCGCCCTGCGCACGCGCGGCTACATGCACGACGCCCGCGACTGGCGGGACGTCGAGATCACCGGCTACGTCCGCTACCTCTCCGGCGACGACAGTGACGCCTTCACCTGGTACGCGCGCGGCGGACGCCACACCGGCACGGGCGACGCCCCCGAGGCGTGCTGGGGAACGGCCTACAAGGGCAACCTGCGCTACCGCGACGGGGCGGTCAGGTTCGAAAAGGAGCTGTTCCACGACGGCGGCGCGGGCTACGCGCAGGATCCGTACCAGAACGGCGGCGCCTCCATCAAGGGCACGATGACCGGCTTCAAGGTGGTCATGTACAACATCTCCGGCGGCGTGCGGATGGAGGCCTACCTCGACCGCGCCGGCGACGGCCGCTGGACCAAGGTCTCCACCCGGGACGACACGGGCGCCTGGCCCATAGGCACCGCCAACCGCTGCGGCGGCGGGACGTCCGAGAAGATCACCTGGGGCGGCCCGAAGGCGGCGTTCCGGTGGGACGCGGCCACGAACGTCGACGTCGCCAAGCTGAGCGTCCGCGAGATCGACCCGGCCGGGGGGACGCCGGGCTCCTGCGGCGCCGCGCTCCGACCCACCGGGGTGTCGGCCACCACCTACGAGCCGGTCAACCCGCCCTCGCAGGCCATCGACGGCAACCTCGCCACCCGCTGGTCCGGACAGGGATCCGGCGCCTCCCTCATCCTCGACCTCGGAACCACCCGCACCGTGTGCGGCACCAAGGTCGCCTGGCACAAGGGCGACGTCCGCTGGAACGACTACACCGTCTACGTCTCGACCGACGGAACCACCTACACCAAGACCTGGGAAGGCCGAAGCACCGGCACCAGCACCGCACCGGAGACCCGGCTGTTCACCACCAGCCCCCGCGACGCCCGCTACGTCAAGATCTCCTTCTGGCAGAACCCCGAGAACGACTGGGCCAGCATCACCGAAGCCGCCGTACTCGGTGCCACCTGAGGCCTCAACCGGGACGCCCCCACACCGGGCCCACCGGCGTGACCGGCCGGGGCAGCCCCAGGGCGTCCGGGAGCTCCTCCCTGCCGCGGACGCCGAGCTTGCCGTAGGCCCGGTGCAGGTGGTTGGCCACGGTACGCCGGGACAGGCCGAGCCGGGCGGCGATGGCGTCGTTCGCCAGCCCGGCGGCGGCAAGCTCGCACGCCTCCCGCTCGCGCCCGCTGAGCACCGCCGCCGGGACCGCTCTGTCCCAGGGCGGCCGGTACCCCTCGCACTGCTCGACGAGCCGGCGATGCCGCGTCCGCAGCCGCGCCGCCCGGCGGGCGTCGCCCCGCGCCTCGGCGACGCCCGCCGCTGTGGACGCGGCCTCGGCCGCCACGCCGGTGTACCCGCGATGCTCAAGCGCCCCGGACACCGCGTCCAGCCCTTCGACGTCCGCGCCGGACGCGGCACGGGCGTGCCGGGCGAACAGCCGGAACAGTTCGCTGTCGCCGCGCTCGGCGACGTCGTGCAGGGCCTGCGCCACGCGTGAGGAGGGCCGTAGCCGTGCGGAGTAGTACAGGGTCTCCGACGCCTTGGTCAGCCACCCGGCCGATTCGTACCGGTGGGCCAGCAGGGCGGCTTCGGAGGCGGCGGCCCGCCAGGCTCCGGTGTGGGCGCTGATGCGGATCCTCGCCATCTGGAGGTGATCATGAAGGCTCGACTCGGCGGGCAGTCGCCGGGTGATCTCGCCGAGCACCCGCCCGCCTTCGTGCGCGCGGCCGAGAGAGGCCAGGCAGGCGGCGTACTCGGCGAACACGTAGACCTGGATCGGGAAGGGGATGTGGTCCTCCAGCAGCGCGCGGGCCTCCCGGAAGTGCGGCAGCGCGCGGGCGGGGCGCCCGGCCCAGGTCTCGCAGATGCCCAGCTCGAAGGCGAGCAGGGTGACTTCGGCAGGAGCGGCGCGCTCCACGGCCGTCCGGTAGCCCGACCTGGCGGCGGCGAAGGCCTCGCCGAGCCGCCCGGCCAGGACGAGCGACTGGACGCCGCAGGCCGTCGTGGCCGCCTCCATCGCGCCCCAGACGGCCGGGACGCCCAGCCGCCCGGTCGCGTAGTCGTCGGCGACCCGGGACGGGCGTCCGAGGTAGAGGTCCAGGTAGGCGCGCAGCGGCTCGCACACGCTCGCGATCACCGGGTCCCCCACCCGCGAGGACAGCTCGGACAGGCCGGTCGGGGCGCGCTGGTTCCCGTTGGCGCCGAAGGTGTCCAGCGCCAGCTCCGCGACCCGGAGCTCGGCCCCGGCCGGGCCGTCCAGGGGGCCGAGCGTGCGGGCCTGCCGTACGACCGCCTGCGCCTCGGCGGGGCGTCGCAGGTTCCAGAAGAGGTTGAGCGCCCTCAGGGCGGCGACGCGCGCCCGTTCGCCCGGCGCGTCCACTTCCTCCCCTTCGGCCATCCGCCTGGCGAGCAGGTCATCGGCCTCGGCCGCCTTGTCCTGGGCGACCAGCGCCCGTGCCAGCGCGTCGGAGGCGGCCTCGGGACTCGCGCGGCGGGCCAGCCGCTCGGACAGGGGCGCGTCGCGGCGGGCCAGCGCGTCGCGGGCGGCGGCGAGAACCTCCTGGTCAGGCACCGGGTCGCCCGCCGCGAGCCGCCAGGTCACCGCCCGCAGGCCCATGTCACCCGAGGTTCCCGGCGGGGAGCTCACCGCGTCACCCCCCTGCCGGGAGGCGACGGCCCGCGCCTCCGCGTCGCCTGGCGTCCCCTCCCACCGTGTCACGGCGCGGGCGAGCGAGCGGTAGATGTCCCTGCGGCGGTCCTCGCCGGTCTCGGCGCGCACGACCTCGCCGTACAGCGGATGCCCGACCCGTACGACCAGGTCGCGGCGGACCCGTTCGACGGCGATGAGGGATCTGCGTTCGAGCTCCTCCAGCACGGCCGTGCCGACGAGCGTCTCCACCACCTCCAGCGGCACGGGCTCGGCGTGGGCCACGCACGACAGGGCATGCGCCTCCTCGGAGGTGAGCCCGTCGAGCAGCGCCGCCACCAGGTCGCGCAGTCCCCCGTGCGCCGGCATCCTGCCCTCCCAGCGCCACACCGCGCTGACCCTGCGCAGACCGCCCGAGGCGAGGCAGGCCTCCAGCAGGTGCCGCAGGAACAACGGGTTGCCCTGGGTGGCGCGCCACAGCTTGTCGACGGTCAGCCCGTCGACCGGCCCCTCCAGCGCCTCGCCCAGCAGCGCGGTGACGGCCTCCCGGCCCAGCGCCTGGACCGCGAAGGTCTGGACGTACGGCCGTCGCAGCAGGCCGAGGACGGCGGGCGTCCGCAGGGTGCCGGTCCTGGCCGCGGCGAGGATCCGCACCCCGGCGGTGGCCGCCAGATGCTGCACCAGCACCACGGACGCCTCGTCGAGATGGTGCGCGTCGTCGATGGCCAGCACGCACGCCCGGCCCCCGGCCGCCTCCAGCAGCGCGCTCCTGGCCGCGCCGAAGATGTTCGCGGTGCTGTGGTTCTCGCCATCGGGCAGCAGCGCGTTCACCGCCGCGAACGGCAGGCCGCTGGACGCCTCGGCCCCCGCTACCGCGACGACGTGCATCCCCTCGTCGCGGCAGCGGGCCACGATCGAGTCCAGCAGCCGTGACTTGCCGACCCCCGCCTGCCCCACCAGCAGCACACCGGGCACGCCCTGCGCCCCGAGCTGCCTCACCACGGCCAGGGTCTCGGCCGTCCTTCCGACGAAGGGCCACAGGAGGCGCGGGGGTGTGCCGCTTCCTCCCCCGGTGAGCCTTTCGTCCCGCACGTCGCCGCCTAGCCACACGTGGCCTCCTCGCCGAACAGGAAGTTCATCCGGCGTCAATCTTCCGCATCGAAAATGGGAAAGCAACGAGAACCGAGATCCCCACGGGCCCGGGACGCCGGTGGGACACCGAAGCGGAGGCAGGGAGGCGAGCACCGACCATGCCGACACACGCCGGGGAATGGCCCGCCGTGGGCCGCGACGAGATCGTGCGGGAGATCCACAGGGTACTGGCGCTCCCCTCGGGGCCGGGAGTGCTCCTCGTCGGCGAGGCCGGGGTGGGCAAGACCCGGCTCGCCGACCTCGTCCTGAGCCGGCTCGCCGGCACCGGGGCGCTCGTCCTGCGCGGGGCCGCCACCGAGGCGACCACCGGCATCCCCGGCATGGGCCTCGCCAGCCTGCACGTCCACGGTGACGTCCGCGAGCCCGCCGCCGGAAGCCTCGCCGACGCCGCCGCACGGGGCCGCCGGGTCGTCATCGGGATCGACGACGCCGACCATCTCGACGCGTCGTCGGCCGCCGGCATCGCGGGCCTGTCCGAAGTCATGCGGCTCAAGCTGGTGCTCACCGCGCGAAAGGACACCGTCCCCGACGTGGGCGGGGATGGACGACCGGCCGTGCTGCCCCTCGCCAGGCTCTCCCCCGACGCCCTGTCCGGCCTGCTCGCCCGCGTGCTGGGCGGGCAGGTCGACGGGCTCACCGCGCACATGCTGTGGCGGCTCACCCGGGGCAACCCGAGGCTGCTGCGGCGCGCCGTCGAGATCGGCCTCGAAACCGGCCGCCTCGCGCGTGAGCGCGAGGTCTGGTCGTGGCGCGGGCAGGAGCTCGGCCATCCCCGCGTGCGCGAGCTTGCCACCGCCGACCTCGGCACGTTCGCGGACGACGAGCACCGTGCGCTGGAGTACATCGCCCTCAGCGGATCCCTGCCCCTGGAGATCGTGGACTTCCTGGCCGGGCGGAACGTCACGACCCGGCTGCTGGAGCGCGCCGCGATCGCTCCGGCGGCCGGGCGTCCGCGGCAGGTCACGATGGCGCACCCGTTCTACGGGCAGGCGCTGCTGGCCGGGCTCGGCGCCCTCCGCCGCCGCCAGGCGTACCGGGACCTGGTGACGGCCGCCGGACAGACGGGCGTGTCCGGGCCGGACGACCCGCGCCTGGTGCTGTGGCGCCTCCAGGCCGACCTGCCCGTGCCCCTCCACCAGACCGTCGCGGCGGGCGAGGCGGCCCTGGAAGCCGGGGACGTCGCACTGGCCGGGGACCTCTCCCACCACATCCCCGGCCCTCGCGGCGCCGCCCTGCGCGGGCAGGCACTGATCGCGCAGGGACGGCCGGAGGAGGGCGAGCGCCTGCTCGCCGAGCGGTGCCCCGGCGGCGAGACCAGCGCGCTGCGGTCGCTCAGCCTGTTCTGGGGGTTGAACAGGCCGGCCGACGCGCAGGCCGAGCTGGACCGGGCCAGGAAGTCGGGGGAGGCGCCCGGCGAGGACCTGGACGTGGCCGACCTCTCGCTCGCGATCTTCACCAGGCGGGGCACCCGGCGCTCGCTCGACCTGGTGCCGATGACCCCGCCCCGCGAGCGGCGGCTGAACCCGCTGGTCGCCGAGGCCGCCGTGACGCTGCGGGCGTACCACCTCACGTTCGGCGGCAGTCCCGCCCGGGCGGCCGAGGCGTTCGCAGGGACGACGCCGCTGCCCGTACGGTGGCCCGCCATGCGCGGGTCCGCCGCCGCCTGCCACGGCTACGCGCTCGTGCTGGCGGGCAGGATCCGCGAGGCCGTCCCGCTCACCGAGCGGTACTACGAGGGGGCCGTGCGTCGCGGAGAGCCGACCGAGGTCGTCCTGCTCAGCTACCAGCGGGGGCTGTGCGCGATGTGGGCCGGTCAGCCGAGACGGGCCCTCGCGCCGCTCCGCGAGGCGCGGGCGCTGGTGGACGACCACACGCCGTTCCCGGTACGGGTGTTCATCGGCTGCGAGTACGCCGTCTGCGCCGCCACCCTCGGGGACCTCGGCGGGGCGTACCGCGAGCTCGACCGGCTCCGCGAGCGGATCCCGGACGACCTGGGCGTACGCGACCGGGTCGAGTTCAGCAGGATCCGCCTGCTCGCGTACTCCGGCAGACTGGCCTACGCGGCCGACCTCGCCGGCCGGCTCGCGGATCAGTACCTGGCGGAGGCGCGGCTGACCACCGCCGTCGAGTGCGCCTACTTCCACGCCCGGCTCCGCCCCACCTCCCAGGCGGCCGAGCGCCTGCGAGCGGTCGCGGCCCGCTGCGACAGCCCCCTGTTCGAGCTCTTCGCCCGGCACGCCGCCGCGCTCGCCACCGGGGACGCCGGATCGCTGCTCGCGGTCGCCACCGAGTTCTCCACCCTCGGATATCTCGGCCTGGCCCTGGAGGCGTCCCTGGCCGCGAGCGCCCGGCTTCCCGGACAGCGGAGCGCGGACCCGCGGCTCGCCGACCTCGCCGCCCGGTGCGACGGCTTCCACAGCCCGTGGCTGGACGCGGTGCCGCGCGCCTTCCCGAGGCTGACCAGCCGTGAGCGTGAGGTCTGCGAGCTGGCGGCCTCGGGCCTGAGCAACCCGGCGATCGCGGCGGACCTCGGCGTGTCCGTGCGCACCGTGGCCAACCTTCTCGGGAGGGCCTACGACAAGCTCGGCGTCCGCAGCCGCCGCCACCTGGCCTCCGCCCTCGACCTGGAGCCGGGCGACCGCACCCCGGGTTGAGGGCGGGAGGAGCCGGGCCTCTTAGGGGTTCGTGATCACGCCAGGCCTCTTAGGGGTTCGTGATCACGGCCGTAGGGGAAACAGCGCAATGCAGTCGTTACATTGCAGAGAACCGCTGAAATCTTGCAGACATCTGTTCGTCATTTTAAGGTGTGTGTACCCCCCGGGCACCACCGGTCTGCGTCACCCGACCGCGAAGCGTCCGGCTCTTCGTTGGATGAAGGGTCAGTCGATGAACAAGTCCGGCAGGCTGAAGGCCTGGACGATCGCCACGGTCGTGGCGCTGGCAGCGGGAGGGCCGGCCTTCGTGCCCGCCACCCCCGCATCGGCCGCCACGCGAGCCGACTCCCCGTTCGACTTCCCGGGGCGCGGCGCCACCGTGCCCTTCGCGGAGATCGAAGCCGAAGACGCCGTCACCTCAGGTCAGGTGATCGGCCCCGACCGCATATACGGGCACCTCCCCTCGGAGGCGTCGGGCCGCAGGGCCGTCACGCTCAGCGGGGCAGGCCAATACGTGGAGTTCACCCTCACCCGACCGGCCAACGCGATGTCGCTGCGCTACAGCGTGCCGGACAACGCCGCGGGAACCGGTCAGAACACCACAGCCGATCTGCGGGTCAACGGCACGCACCTCAAGGACCTGGCCCTGACCTCGCGGTACGGCTGGTACTACGGCGGCTACCCGTTCAACAACAACCCCGGGGACACCAACCCCCACCACTTCTACGACGAGACGCGGACCATGTTCGGGTCCACGCTCGCGGCGGGCGCCAAGGTGCGCGTGCAGTCCAACGGCGGCATCCCGATCACCGTCGACCTGGCCGACTTCGAGGTCGTCCCCGGCCAGATCGCCCGGCCCGCCGGGTCGTTGTCGGTGGACGACTTCGGCGCCGTCCGCAACGGCACCACCGACTCCACCGCCGCCTTCCAGGCCGCGGTCAACGCCGGAAAGGCCCAGGGCAAGGTCGTCTACATCCCCGAGGGCACCTACACCCTGTGGGACCACGTGGTGGTCGACGGTGTCACCCTGGCCGGTGCCGGCCCCTGGTACAGCGTGCTCACCGGCCGCCACCCCACCCAGCGCAACCGGGGCGTCGGCGTCTACGGCAAGTACGTCCAGGGCGGTGGCTACGGCGGCGAGATCCGGCCGCAGGAGGCCGGCGGCCCGAGCCGCAACGTCACGCTGAAGGACTTCGCCATCATCGGCGAGATCACCGAGCGCGAGGACAACGACCAGGTCAACGCCATGGGCGGCGCGATGACCGACTCGGTCGTGGACAACGTGTGGATGCAGCACACCAAGGTCGGCGCCTGGATGGACGGCCCGATGGACAACTTCACCATCAAGAACAGCCGCATCCTCGACCAGACGGCCGACGGCGTGAACTTCCACACCGGCGTGACGAACTCGACGGTGACCAACACCTTCGTGCGCAACACCGGTGACGACGGCCTGGCCATGTGGCCGGAGCGGGTGCCGAACGTCAACAACTCCTTCACCCGCAACACGGTGATCCTGCCGATCCTGGCGAACAACATCGTCACCTACGGCGGCAGGGACATCAAGATCACCGACAACGTGGTCTCCGACACGATCTCCAACGGCGGCGGCATCCACATCGCCAACCGCTACCCGGGCGTCAACTCCGGCCAGGGCACCGCGGTCGCCGGCACGATCACCGCCGCGCGCAACACCCTGCTCCGGGCGGGCAACAACGACTACAACTGGCACTTCGGCGTCGGCGCCATCTGGTTCAGCGGGCTCAACGAACCGGTGAACGCGACGATCAACGTCACCGACACCGACATCCTCGACAGCTCGTACGCCGCCATCCACTTCATCGAGGGCAGCACCAAGACCGTCAACTTCAACAACGTCAACATCGACGGCACCGGCACGTACATGATCCAGGCGCAGTCGGGGGCCACGACGACGTTCACCAACGTCAAGGCCAACCACATCGGCGCGGGCGTCGCCATCCACAACTGCGTCGGCACGAGCTTCACGCCGACCGTCGGCACGGGCAACACCGGCTGGAGCCCCACCTCCACCACCTGCACCGGCACCTGGCCCGACCCGAACTACATCTACCCCGGAGGCGGCGGCACCACGGGCGGCCTGTCCGGCTCCCCCGGCCTGGTCTCCTTCGAGGCGCGCCAGGTCGGCACCACCAGCCCCGCCCAGGCCGTCACCATCTCCAACGGAGCCACCACGGCGGCCCCGATCAGCTCGGTGAGCGTCAGCGGCGACTACGCCCAGACCAACACCTGCGGCAGCTCCCTGGCCGCCGGCGCGTCCTGCACGGTCAACGTCACCTTCAAGCCGACCGCGACCGGCACCCGCACCGGTACGCTCACGGTCGCCAGCAGCGCCCCCGGCGGTCCCGTGACCGTCAGCCTCACCGGCAGCGGCACCAACGGCGTCGCCCTGACCGCCTCACCCGCGAGCCTGTCCTTCGGGTCGCGGCAGTCGGGTTCCACCAGCCCGGCGCAGGCCGTCACCGTCACCAACAGCGGCACCGCCCCGGCGACCCTGAGCGGCGTCACCACCACCGGCGACTACGCGCAGACCAACACCTGCGGCGCCACGCTGGCCGCCGGCGCGTCCTGCACGGTCAACGTCACCTTCACCCCGACCGCCTCGGGCAGCCGTCCGGGCACCGTCAAGGTGGCGAGCAACGACGTCAACAGCCCCCTGACGGTGAACCTCTCCGGCAGCGGCATCACCTCGACCACCAACCTCGCCCTCGGCGCGACGATGACGGCGAGCAGCTCCAACGGCGGCTTCCCGCCCGGAAACGCCAACGACGACAACACCGCCACCTACTGGGAGTCGAACAGCAACGCCTTCCCGCAGTGGCTGCAGGCCGACCTCGGCACCGCCCAGAGCATCGGCTCGGTCACCCTGAAGCTCCCGCCGCCCGCGGCGTGGGCGACCAGGACCCAGACCCTGTC
>NZ_JBEZFH010000209.1:0-13609 GCF_040649355.1 Sphaerisporangium sp. NPDC049002
CGCCCCCCCGGCGGCCCTGGTCGCCGCCCCCCCGGGTCGGTTCCCGGCGCCCGCCGGCTGCGTCGACGCCCTCGCCCTCCACCTCGCCGGCACACCGGCCATCGTGGTCGTGGACCAGTTCGAGGAACTGTTCACCCTGTGCGCGGAGGAAGGCGAACGGCAGCTGTTCCTCCGCCTGCTCGGCGAGCTCGCCGAGCGCGTCGGCTGGGTCGTCATCGGTCTCCGCGCCGACTTCTACGGCGCCTGCCTGCCTCACCCTCCGCTTCTCGCGGCGCTCCAGGACAACCCGCTCCTGCTCAAGAGCATGACCGTCGAAGAACTGCGCCGGACCATCCTCTACCCCGCACGGCGCGAGGGCTTCGCCGTCGAGTACGGCCTGGTCGAACTGCTCCTGCGCGATCTCGGCGCCGGTCCCGGCGGGGACTACGAAGCCGGCCGGCTTCCCCTCCTCGCCCATGCCCTGCGCGTCAGCTGGCAGCAGCGCGACGGGCACATCCTCACGGTCAGCGGCTACGCGACCACGGGCGGCATCAGCGGGGCGATCGCCACCACCGCGGACCGCACCCTCCGCGAGCTCAGCCCGGCCGGCCAGGCGATGACGCCGGGCCTGCTCGTCCGGCTCGTGAAGCTGGGCGACACCGGCACACCGGACGTCCGCCGCCCTCGCCGGCGCGAGGAGCTCGTCGACGCCAGCCACGACCCCGCGACCGCCCGCGAGGTCGTCGACGCCTTCACCGCCGCCCGGCTGCTCACGTCCGACCTGGAGACCGTCACCATCACCCACGACGAGTTGCTGCGCAGCTGGCCGAGGCTGCGGGAATGGCTCGGCGACAACCGCGAGGACCGGCTGGTCGAGCAGGCGCTCGGCGAAGCCACGACGGCCTGGCACCAGACCAAGGACGTCGACGCGCTCTACCGGGGGGCGCGACTCGACCAGGCGCGCGAGTGGGCCAAGAGGACCGTCAACCCGATCCAGGCGCCCGTCGCGCGGTTCCTGGATGCGTCCGAGCGCCTCCAGCGGAGGACGCTCCGGATCCGCAACGCGATCATCAGCGTGCTCACCGTCCTCAGCCTGCTCGCCACCACGGCCGCGGTGTTCGCGTTCACGCAGGGCAACGAGGCGTTGAGGCAGCGCGACCTCGCCGTCTACAGCCGGGTGCTCACCGAATCGGACCGGCTGCGGAACTACGACCTGTCGATGTCGGCGCAGCTCGCGCTGGTCGCCCACCGGCGGCGGCCCAGCGGCGACACCACCCAGCGCCTCCTCGGCACGCAGTTGTCCGCGCTGTCCATCCCGTTGATCGGGCACACGGACTCGGTGGCGTCGGTGGTCTTCAGCCCGGACGGCCTCACCGTGGCCAGCGCCGGCAAGGACAAGACCATCCGGCTGTGGGACGTCTCCGACCCCGCTGCCCCTGCTCCGCTCGGCCGGCCGCTCACCGACGGCCAGAACGGGGTGACCACCGTCGTGTTCAGCAGCGACGGCAAGCTCATGGCCAGCGCCGACTGGGACCGGGTCTTCCGGTTGTGGGACGTGTCCGACCGGTCGCGCCCGATGCTGCTCAGCCGTACGGACAACGGGGGAAAGCCCGAGGACGACAGCGCGGTCGCGCTGAGCCCCGACGGGAAGACCATGGTGAGCACCGGGGTGGGCAGCGCGATCGACCTCTGGGACATCTCCGACCCGCGCAGGCCCGCCAGGCTGAAGAGCCGGTTCACGAGCGACGCCACGACCGCGGCCCACAGCATGGAATTCAGCGCCGACGGTAACACCCTGCTCGACACGCGCGAGTTCGGCGGGACCGAACTCTGGGACCTCACCGACCGGGAGCACCCGAGGTTGCTCGACAGCCTCGACGCCGGCACCGCCACCTTCAGCCCTGACGGCCGATTCCTCGCGACCAGCGGCAGCCGTAACACCATTCAGCTCCTCGAACTCAAGGGCCGTGCGAAGCCCGAGGCGGCAGGGATCGCCATCACCGGGCACACCAACTCCATCGGCGACATCTCCTTCAGCCCTGACGGACTGCTGATGTCGACCGCGAGCGAGGACCAGACCGTGCGGATCTGGGACATGGCCGATCCTCACTACCCCACCCAGCTCGGCCCCCCGCTGGCGGGGCACACCAACGACGTCAACGCGGCCCGGTTCAGCCCCGACGGCCGCTACCTGGTGACCGCCGGAGCCGACTACGTGGTCAGGCTCTGGGCTCTGCCGCACACCCAGCTCATCGGGCACTCCTCGACGGTGACCTCGGCCGTGTTCAGCCGCGACGGTACCAAGATCGCCACGACGAGCGACGACCAGTCCGTCCGGTTCTGGGACGTTTCGGATCCGGCGGAGCCCAGACCGCTCGGCGGCACGGTCCCCGCCCACCGGGGGGTCTTCCAGACCGAGTCCGCGTGGAGCCCCGACGGCCGGCTGCTCGCCGCGTTCTCGGACTTCGAACACGTGCAGCTGTGGAACGTGTCGGACCTGTCCGCGCCGCGCACCGTCGGCAAGCCGCTGGCCAAGGGTGACGGAGTCGCCCTGTCGCCGGTGTTCGGGCCCGGAGGCCGGGTCCTGGCCTTCGGTGACGGCGAAGGCGCCGTACGGCTCTGGGACGTCGGCCGCCCGTCCGCCCCGCGCCTGCTCGGCACGACCGCCGGGCGCGACTATCCCGCGCTGACCATCGCCTTCGCCCCAGGCGGCCGGTTCCTCGCCATCGGGCACGGCGACGGCTTGGTCGCCCTCTGGGACGTCTCCGATCCCCGGTCACCGCGCCGGCTCTCCGACGGCGACACCGGGTCAGAGCTGACCTCCATGGCGTTCTCGCCGGACGGACGGGTCCTGGCGAGCGTCAACATCGACGAGGCGATCCAGTTGTGGGACGTCTCCGACCCGTGGCGGATGAGATCGCTGAGCGTGCTCCGATCGGCCCACAACGACGCCGTCAACATGGTCGCGTTCAGTCCCGACGGGAAGACCATGGCCAGCGGCGGCGAGGATCGCACCATCCGGATCTGGGACGTCACCGACCCCCGGCGGCCACGAGCGATCGGCGAGCCGTTCAACGGGCACAGCGACGATGTGCGAAGCGTCGCGTTCAGCCCTGACGGCGGCCTGCTCGCCGCCGCCAGCCGGGACAACACCGTGACGATCTGGTCCATGGACGTCAGGACCGCGATCGACCGGATCTGCGCCCTCTCGCGGGCGTCGATGACGAAGGACGCGTGGCGCCGCTACGTCGATCCGAACATTCCGTACGACCCGCCGTGCGCTCCCCGCACCGCGGCGGCGCCCGCGACTCCGGCGTCCTCGTCCTTCGACCTCGCCGGGGTCTGGCACGGCACCTATGAATGCCCTCAGGGCGAGACGTCCCTGCGCCTGACCGTGAGCCCTCCGGCCGCCGGCGGATCGCTCTCCGCCCGGTTCGACTTCGGGCCGACGCCTGGCAACGCCAGTGTCCCGCGCGGCGCTTTCACCGTCCACGGGCGGATCGCCGGTGGTCAGCTGAGACTGCTCCCCGGGCACTGGCTGGAACGGCCCCCGGGGTGGTCGATGGTCGGGCTCACCGCTCCCCTCCAAGACGCGCCGGCCCGTCCCACCCACCTGGAAGGCCACATGCTGAACCCGGCGTGCGGCACTTTCCGCCTGGCCCGCGCGTAGCGCCTCCGGCCCGGCGTTCACGGCCGCCCTTACCTCGTGTCACATCCGGTCGTCGGGCCGGGCCACGAACCTATTTCCCAGCCGTTGACGTGACCGAAGTGCCTATGTAACATTTGGCCAGCACTACGCAAAAATCTCGCAAACTAATGTTACTTTTTTCGCTGTTCCTCGCAACTTCGGGATGCACTGCGTCCGTGCACCTGCCCCCCATACGTGTGCGGTCAAGACGCATGCCTTCAAGCCCGGCCCTGTCGTGCTCGACAAGAGATTGAGGAACGCGAATGAGAAAGACGCACGGACCGTTACGGCTGGTGGCGACCCTGGTCGCCGCCGGCCTGCTCGCCATGGGGGTGGCCGTCCCGGCCTCCGCCGCGGGCGGACCCAACCTGTCGCCGGGCAAGGCGACCCAGGCCAGCAGCTCCTCGGCCGGATACCCGGTGTCGGCCGTCAACGACGGCGACCAGTCCACCTACTGGGAGAGCGCCAACAACAGCTTCCCGCAGTGGGCGCGGATCGACCTCGGCGCCGCCACGAGCGTCGACCAGGTCGTCCTGAAGGTGCCCGCGGCGGCCGTCTGGCAGACCCGCACCCAGACGCTCTCGGTCCAGGGCAGCGCCGACGGCTCCAGCTTCAGCACGGTCGTGGCCTCCGCGAACTACGTCTTCAACCCGGCGACCGGCAACTCGGTGACGATCAACTTCGGCGCCGCGACCTACCGGTACTGGCGCGTCAACGTCACCGCCAACACCGGCTGGCCCGCCGCGCAGATCTCCGAGTTCGAGCTGTACGGGGCCGGTAGCGGCGGCGACAACCAGGCCCCGACCGCGCCGGCGAACCTCGCCTACACCGAGCCCTCGGGCACCCAGATCCAGCTGACCTGGACCGCCTCGACCGACAACGTGGGCGTCACCGGGTACGACATCTACGCCAACAACCAGCTTCGGGCGAGCGTCGGCAAGGTCACCACCTACACCGACACCCAGCCGTCCACGGCGACCGTGAGCTACTACGTGAAGGCCAAGGACGCGGCGGGCAACCAGTCGGGGGCCAGTAACTCCGTGACCCGCACCGGCACCGGCGATCCGGGCACGAACCTGGCGATCGGCAAGGAGATGGTCGAGTCCGGCCACGTGCACACGTTCGTCGCCGCCAACGCCAACGACAACAACGTGGCCACCTACTGGGAGGCCAACTCCGGCGCGTTCCCGAACACGCTGACCGTCAAGCTCGGCGCCAACGCCAGCGTCAGCTCGGTCGTGGTGAAGCTCAACCCCGACTCCTCCTGGGGCACCCGCACGCAGAACATCCAGGTCCTGGGCCGTGAGCAGAACGCCACGACGTACCAGAACCTGGTGTCGGCGGCCAACTACACCTTCAACCCGGCCTCCGGCGGAAACTCGGTGAGGATCGACCTCTCCGCGACCGTGGCCGACGTCCAGCTGAAGTTCGCCGCCAACACCGGCGCACCCGGCGGACAGGTCGCCGAGTTCCAGGTCATCGGCGTCCCCGCGCCGAACCCCGACCTCACCGTCACGAGCCTCTCGTGGGCCCCGGTCTCCCCCATCGAGACCAACGCGATCACCCTTTCTGCCACGGTCAAGAACTCGGGCACCGCCGCCTCCGGCGCGGACAGCGTCAACCTCTACGTCGGCGGCGCGCTGGTCGGCACCGTGGCGGTTCCCGCCCTTCCCGTCAACGGCACCGCCACGGTGACCCAGAACATCGGCACCCGCCCCGCCGGCACGTACACGGTCAGCGCCACGGTGGACGCGGACAACACGGTCTTCGAACAGAACGAGACCAACAACACCCTCGTCGCGGCGTCGCCGCTGGTGGTCGCCGAGGCTCCCGGCCCCGACCTGCAGGTGCTCAGCATCAGCTCCAACCCGTCCAACCCGGCCGTCGGAGCGTCGGTCACGTTCAACGTGGCGGTGAAGAACCGCGGGAACACCGCCGTGGGCGTCACCACCGTCACGCGTCTGGTGGTGGGCGGCACCACGCTCAACACCAACACCGCGCCGATCGCGGCGGGCGCGACGGCCAACGTGGCCGTCAGCGGGAGCTGGACCGCCACCAGCGGCGGCGCCACCATCACCGCCACCGCCGACGCGACCAACGTCGTCGCCGAGACCAACGAGACCAACAACACCTTCTCGCAGGCGATCGTGGTCGGGCGCGGCGCGGCGGTCCCGTGGGTCGAGTACGAGGCCGAATCCGCCAGGTACCAGGGCACGCTGCTGGAGGCCGACCAGCTGCGCACCTTCGGGCACACCAACTTCGCCACCGAGTCCTCGGGCCGGAAGTCGGTGCGGCTGAACAGCACCGGCCAGTTCGTCGAGTTCACCTCGACCAGCCCCTCCAACTCGATCGTGGTGCGCAACTCCATCCCCGACGCGCCGAACGGCGGCGGCATCGACGCCACCATCAGCCTCTACATCAACGACACCTTCGCCCAGAAGCTGAACCTCACCTCACGCCACAGCTGGCTGTACGGGAACACCGATGGCCCGGAGGCGCTGACGAACACCCCCCAGGCCGACGCCCGGCGGCTGTTCGACGAGTCGCACGCGCTGCTCACGCAGAGCTACCCGGCGGGCACCAGGTTCCGGTTGCAGCGTGACGCGACCGACACGGCCTCCTTCTACATCATCGACCTGATCGACCTTGAGCAGGTGGCTCCGCCGGCGAGCCAGCCCGCCGGATGCACCTCGATCACCGACTACGGCGCGGTGCCCAACGACGGGAAGGACGACACGGCCGCCATCCAGCGGGCGGTGACCGACGACCAGAACGGCGTCATCAGCTGCGTCTGGATCCCCGCGGGGCAGTGGCGGCAGGAGCAGAAGATCCTCACCGACGACCCGCTGAACCGGGGCCAGTACAACCAGGTGGGCATCAGCAATGTCACGATCCGCGGCGCGGGCATGTGGCACTCCCAGCTCTACACCCTGACCGAGCCGCAGGACGTGGTGGGCGGCATCAACCACCCGCACGAGGGCAACTTCGGCTTCGACATCGACAGCAACACCCAGATCTCCGACATCGCCATCTTCGGCTCAGGCCGTATCCGCGGCGGAGACGGCAACGACGAGGGCGGGGTGGGCCTGAACGGCCGGTTCGGCCTGAACACCAAGATCACCAACGTGTGGATCGAGCACGCCAACGTGGGTGTCTGGGTCGGCCGTGACTACGACAACATCCCCGCCCTGTGGGGCCCCGCCGATGGACTGCAGTTCAGCGGCATGCGCATCCGCGACACCTACGCCGACGGCATCAACTTCACCAACGGCACGCGGAACTCGCGGGTGTTCAACTCGTCGTTCCGCACCACCGGCGACGACGCGCTCGCGGTCTGGGCCAACCAGGCCGTCAAGGACCAGGTCGTCGACAACACGCACGACAACCACTTCGTCAACAACACCGTCCAGTTGCCCTGGCGGGCGAACGGCATCGCGATCTACGGCGGCTACGACAACTCGATCGAGAACAACCTGATCTACGACACCATGAACTACCCGGGCATCATGCTGGCGACCGACCACAGTCCCCTGCCGTTCTCGGGGACCACGCTGATCGCCAACAACGCGATCTACCGTGGTGGCGGCGTCTTCTGGAACGAGGATCAGGAGTTCGGAGCCATCACGCTGTTCCCGTCGAGCAGGGACATCACCGGTGTCACCATCCGCGACACCGACATCTACGACTCGACCTACGACGGCATCCAGTTCAAGACGGGCGGCGGCAACATGCCGAACGTCGCGATCACCAATGTGAAGATCGACAAGTCCAACAACGGGGCCGGCATTCTGGCCATGAGCGGGGCTCGCGGAAACGCGACGCTGACGAACGTGACCATAACGAACTCGGCCACCGGCAACATCGTGCGGCAACCAGGAACGAGCTTCGTGATCACGGGCGGCTAGCCTTCGACATGAACCTCGCCTGGGCTTAGACGCCCGGAAACGACCAGCCATGCGGCGCGCTCCCGGTCCTTTCACGGGGGGCACGCTCATGGCTGGTCGTGCTCGTCCGGCGAACTCGCCGATCGCGGCAAGATCCTGCGGCGGCTCAGGCCGGTGGCGAAGCGGGCGCGGCCCGCGACGGCGTCCCCCGCGTACGGGCCTGGCCGGAACCCGTTTCCGGTCGTTTCCCCGCCCGCCTCCTGTTTCGGTAACGTCGAGCCCATGCGGCTTCATGTGGGATGCGCGATGTGGACGCACGCGCCATGGCAGGGGCGCTTTCTGCCTCATCCGCTCCCTCCCGGGGAACGCCTGCGGTCCTACGCGACCTGGTGCGACGCGGTCGAGGGCAACACGACGTTCTACGCCACACCGGCGAGGAGCACCGTGGAGTCGTGGGCGCGGCAGACCGGCCCCGACTTCCGCTTCGTGGTCAAGCTGCCCAAGCCGATCACGCACGAGCACCGCCTCACCGGCGCCGGCGAGGAGCTCCGATCGTTCCTGGAGGCCATCGAGCCGCTCGGTCCGCGAGCCCACGCCCTCTGGATCCAGCTACCAGGTTCGTTCGCCCCGGCCGACCTCGGCGCCCTGGCGGGCTTCCTTCGCCGGCTCCCCCGCTCGCACAGGTACGCCGTCGAAGTCCGCCACCGCGCGTTCTTCGAGGACGAACGATCCGAGCGGCTCCTCGAGCGGGTCCTCGCGGGCGCCGACGCCGAGTGGGTCCCGTTCGACACCACGACCCTCTTCCAGAGCCCTCCCACCACCGACGCCGAGCGAGAGGCGTGGACGAGGAAACCACGCGTGCCTCGGCGGACGCGCGCCCTCACCGACCGTCCGATCGTCCGCTACCTCGGCAGGGACGCCGCGGCGAGCACGATCGAGGGCTGGCGGCCGTGGACCGACGCGGTCACCGAGTGGCTGCGCGAAGGCCGCTCCCCGACCATGTTCATCCACACCCCCGACAACGCCGACGCCCTCACCCTCGCCCGCCGATTCCACGCCGACGTACGGGCCCGCCTACCCCAGCTGGATCCCCTCCCCGAACCACTCCCGACAGAACCACTGACCCTCTTCTGACCGCCGGGCCCTTCTGGAGGCCCCGAGGCTTCGCCTGCCCGGATCACCGGGCCGAGCCGTGCGCCTTCTGGCCAGTTCGAGTCAGAAGCCCGGCTCACCGTCGGGCCGATCGGACGAGGGATCAAAATCATCGAAGTGAGGTGGATCGGGGGTGTCGAACCGGCGCACCAATTCGGCAGCCACCTCCGGACGACCGTACTTCGCGGCGTATTCGGCCACTTCCCGGCTGAACAGAGCTCGCTGCGGGTCATCCTCGGGGAAACCCATCCCCCGCAGAAAGGCGTCGAAGTGGTCGGCGGCGGACGCCTCACCTTCCCCAGAGGATCCGGCCGTCCCATCGTGCCGCAGGTTCTGCATCCTGGTATCCGCGGGTGCCACGAAGGCCGGATCCGGCACCAGATGTTGAAATAGCTCGGGGACATCCTCGTTGTTCGCCGCCGAGGAGAGCCGGGCCAGAAGGCCTATGTCCTGCACGGTCTTCTCTACCTGGTCCTCGTTCCTGGCGAGCCACCAGACCACGGCGCTACCCGTGTCCTTCAACACGTCGTTGCCGAGATAGTCCCGCCTGCTCTGCTCCTGTTTCCTCTCGTGCTCCCAGACCGCTTTCTCCTTACGCATCGTGGCCAGTTTGTCGAGTCGTGCCTGGTCATTCTCGGAGAGAACGAGCGTGACCGATTTGGCCATCACCTGCAGGCAGCCTGAGGCCTCGGGCTGCATCCTGCCCAGCGCGCCGTTCAACTCGTGCTGGACGAGCGAAGCCCTTCCCGGTTGCCGTCTCTCTGTGATCGCACGCGCGCGTTGCAGGATCGCCTCCACCGCGAGGGCACCCGGGTTGACGATGGACCTGGTCGCCGGGGCGCCGTCCGGGCACCAGTACACGGTCGCGGAGAACCGGAAGTCGTAGTCGTCCCAGCCGCTTGGCAGAACCACGTCGACTACCCGCCGCTCCTGACGCTCCGACAGCGTCACGGGCAGGTAGCGCAGGGGCGCGGAAGATCTCATTCGGCGCGCGACGGCCCTGAGGAGCAGGACCGCTGCGGTCACGAGCACCAGGGCCAGCACCAGCGACGTCCAGAACGGCAGTGGAGCCAGCAGGACGAGACCGGCAAGAAGCGGTGTGCAGAAGATGGTGAGGTAGACCGTCACCACCTTGCGTCCAGAACTCATGGAGTATCCCCCTGATCCAGGGTCACGGTGATGGTTTACGCGGCGAAGATGCCCAGGACGGTGTTGATCTTCTGCCGGAGGACGTCGACGAGGAGTGCCCGGCGTCGCCGCTCGTCCGGTGTGCCGCTCATGAGATGGGAAACGTCCCGTGCCAGGACGTACAGGCGAGACAGGACGTCCGTACGCTCGCCACCTCCTCCGACCAGCACGTCGAGGAGCAGGTCACGGTGACGTTCGTCGTCCGCGGCTGTGAGCAGCCATTTCCGGACCTGGCGGCTCCATGTCTCATGCTGTCGCCGCTGGAAGACGACGTTCCAGCCGGCGATCAGCTGACCTCGCACGACGGGTTCGGCTATGGGCGCGTGACCGCGAGTCCCGACGTCGGTGAACGGCGCCGGATCGGCTACGTGCAGGAAGAGGTCGACGTCGGCCTGCCACTCTCTCCCCGTGCTTCCGGTGAAGGCGTAGACGAGCCGGTCCAGCATGAGGCGATGGAGACGGGGTGTATCTCCGATCAGTCGCACAAGCGCCTCGCGTGCGTGAGGAGCACCCCGCTCCCTCCTGGCCAGGTGATGGAGACGGACCACGGCCTCGTCCGGATGACGCACCGCCATCACTTCGAAGCACAGTACGACCAGAACCTGGCCGAACCTGTCGGGCAGCCGCATCTGCGACCAGGTGTAGATCTGCCTCCGGAAGAACCGGCCCAGGTCCTTGTGGCTGAGTCCAGCTTCCAGCGCCTTGGCAGCCGCCTGCAGACGAGCATTGGTCGTGGGCTCCCTGGTCCACTGCGACACGGAAGAGCTCACCATGTCCGGGTACCCGTCGCGCAGGCACTGCTCGACAAATCGCTCGACCAGAGTGTCCCGATCGCGGACATCAAGGGCCGCCGTGTCGACAGCATCGGCGACCCATACATTCAAATGGTCACGAAGCTCCGGCATGTGCTTCCAGAAGTGGGCACGAACCGCCGCGTCGTAGCCGAACTGAGTGAACCGCACCCGGCCGGACCCATCGGGTTCCGCCTTGATCTTGGTGAACCGCTCCGCGAGGTCCGCTCCTTCCAGCAAGGAGTGCTGTTCTGGAGGGTGCTTCACCGCCCGCAACAACGAGACGCCGGCCCGGTGGATGCTTTCCGCGCGGGATCCCTGCAGCATGGCCGTGGCCAGTAACAGGGCGCGTTGCGGTCCCTCCCGCAACACGGCGACCTCGTGGGCGACCTCTGTGCCCAGGCCGGTCTGAGCGTCGCCGGCGCTCTTGCACCACTCCGTGAATTCGCCCTTTCCCTGCGACGTCGTTCGCGCGCCGACGATGAGCCCGGCGAAGTCGGCGATCTGCCGGATCGACGGGTTCGTGTCCAGGAAGGCCGACAGAGCCTTGGGCTGGGAGGCGATCTGGGCCCCGGGGACGCCTTCTACGCGCAGATAGCGTCGAACCACCTCCAGTCCCTGCGGGCGGCCGATCTCGACGCGATAGCGATCGAGGTCCGTCCGGACCCTTTCGATCCTGTGCCACGGGAGCACGACCACCAACCGGGCGCCGTGCTCCAGTACGGCCTTGCGCAACGAGGACAACTCGTCCTGGATGTCGGTCCAGAGCTGTTCCCTGATCTCGGAGAGATCCAGCAGCAGCAGGTCGCCGTCGCCGACACGGTCGGTGTCAAGGCGGCGAGGGCTGTCCTCGTCTTCCGGCAGCAGCTCATGGATTGCCTGGGTACCGGAACGCAGTTCGTACAGGAGCATCCAGGCCGCGGTGTTCCGTCCGCTGCCCGGCACTCCGTCCATGAGGACGGTGCCGTGTTCGGCCAGGACCGTCCGCGCCCTGCCGAAGCCCGCCGGATGGACGAAGCACCGCCAGAGCCACAGCAGTTGGTCATCGGCGATGGCCCGCGGAGTCCTCCCCTTGGAGTCAGCGAGCAATATGTTGATGTCGCCTGTTCCCGCATGTACCTGCCCATAGGTGGTCGATACGGAAGAGTTGATCGAGTCGCTCAACGGACGTCATCCTCGTTCCTGCGACGACCTCCGAACTGGTGACGGATCCCGCCCTGGTTGTCTCCAGCGACGTACGTTGCCCCATCTCCAGAAAAGCGCGGGGAGTTGTTGTTGATGTCGCCCTTACCCGTGTGTATCGAGCCCCGGTCGCCCTTGATGACATTGCCGACGTCGCCGGTGACGTCGCGGTTCTGAACGGCCGTGCCGTTCACGTCGCCCACCGAGTTGCTCACGGATCCAGGAGCCGGAGAGGGGGAGGCGGTGGAGTCGGCCTCCTTGAGCGACGGGACGTACTCGGTGATCCTGCGGGCGATGCGCGTGAGACCCGGCTCGGCATCCTGCTGAAGATCCAGTGGCATCGACTGGAGGTCCGCCAACCCGGCCAGTTCCTCGGGCAGATCGGCGGGGTTCAGGCGCTCGGTTCTCCGCCCGTCGAGAACCGGCATGACCGGCACCCCGCAAGCGAACGCCTCGAGGATCTCCCTACGGACCCAGTCGTCCTTGTCGTGCAACGCGGGATGCCTGCTCCATTGAGGGCCGATGACGGCGAGCAGGACGCCGCTACGCCGCACACCGCTGAGCAGTCTCTCGGGATATTTCTCGCCCGGTCTTATGGATGCCGATGCCCGGAAGGCTTTGCCCTCCCCGAAACGACGTACCAGGTCTCTCTCGATCGTGATGGCGGTCCTGTCTCCGTCTCCTGTGCGGTAATTGATGAACACGTCGTGCATGGCGGTTTCCTCCCTAGGGGTTGACGATCTGCAAAGCCGCGTTGAGCTCGGGGGTCAGGGCTCGCACCGACCGGTTCAGCGGGTGGCGGGCCAGAGCACGGGCGAGGCTCCGCAGATCTGCGGCGATGGTCGCGGAACTTACGGTCATGGCGCCGTCGAGCAGGCGACCGGTCAGATCGCATGCGTGGTCGACCTCTCCAGCGACGGCGTAGGCGAGCGCTCGGCGAGCGCCGTAACGGACTTGGGTGCGCAGTGCTCGTGACGACACCTGCGCCAACTGGGCGTCCAGGGCCTCCGCCGCTTCCTTTGGGCGCCCCAGGTCATGAAGGCACCAGCCGGTGATCATCGCGACCGAGTCCGACAGGTTCATGCTGCCGATGACAGGGGCATCCGAAGCCGTGGCGTGATGGGCGAACAGCGCACGGGCGACGTCGAGGCTGCGCATACAGGCGTCGTAGTCACCCGCGAGGGCGTGTCCCTGCGCCTCCCGTTGCGCGGCCAAGCCTCGGATCCGCAGGGGAACCTTGCTGGTCTGTGCGCGCCGAGCCAGCTCGACAGTGTGCTCGGCATCCCCGCGATATAGCGTTACGAGTGCGCGACGGACCAGCCCGTACGCGGCCAAATCATGGTCGCCACCGGCGGCCGCCAGGTCGACAGCGCGTTGTGTCCACCACAAGGCTGCCCTTTCGTCGCCGGCCTCCTGCGCCAGCCAGCCGACGTATTCGGCGTACCGGGAACCCAGCTTCAGCAGGTCCTCACGAGTACTGGAGCCAGCGTGCGCGGACAGCTCACGGAGTAGATGTGTTTGCGCGATGAGCGTAGGGAGCAGCGATCCCGGATTACCCGTCTGGCCGAGTTGCCGGTACTGATCGAACAATGTGCGCGACGCTTCCAGGAACTTCTCGGCCTCGGTACTTGACGACGATGCCGGCCTGCCTGTCGCCGGCCAGGCTTATGGGACCACCGAGGGTGGTTTTCTGCCACGAGCATGGGACCACCCGGTTGCCAGTGATGGGACCACCCCGCGTGTCG
>NZ_JBEZFH010000210.1:0-13559 GCF_040649355.1 Sphaerisporangium sp. NPDC049002
CGACCAGGGTGGAGTTGCGGCAGATCGCGGCGGAGAGCAGCTCGGCGAGCCAGCTCTTGCCGGTGCCCGGGTCGCCGATCAGCAGCAGGCCCCGGTCGGACGCCAGGGTCACGATGCTGCGCTCGACGAAGCTGCGGTCGCCGAACCACTTCTGCGGGATCTCGCGGTCGAGCCCGTCGGAGCGTTCGGAGCCGAGCACGAACAGCCGCACCATGCGGGGGCTGAGCCGCCACGAGAACGGCTTGGGGCCGTCGTCGACGGACTCCAGCCAGTCGAGCTCTTCGGCGTACTTCACCTCGGCGGGGGCACGCAGCATGTCATCGGTCATTCGCGGTCTCCTAGGTAAGGAAGTTCTTGAGCTCGAACACGAGCTTGCGGATATGGCCTGAGATCACCGGAGTGCCCAGGTCCTTGAGCTTCTGGCGGTACCACGGGTCCACGCTCTGGGACCCCGAGCTGTTCACCGAGCCCACGGGGATGAACTTCACCCCCGAGCGGTGCACCGCCTCGAAGTCGCTGATCAGCGCGCGGTTGTCGTAGAAGTCGGAGATCCACACCATCACCGTGTCGCGCGGATCGGCGATCTTCGGCCGGGCCAGGGCCATCGCGGCGGTGCCGTCGGTGCCGCCCCCGAGCGTCGTGCGCAGCAGCACCTCGAACGGGTCGTGCACCCACGGGGTCAGGTCGAGCGCCCTGGTGTCGTAGGCGATCAGGTGCACGTCGACCTTGGGCAGCCCCGCGAAGATCGACGCGAGGATGGTGCAGTTGACCATCGCGTCCACCATCGACCCCGACTGGTCGACGACCACGATCAGCCGGGCGGGGGTGGTGCGGCGTGCGGTCTGCCGGTAGTACAGCCGGTCGACGTACAGCCGCTGGTCCTCCGGGCTCCAGTTGGTGAGGTTCTTCCAGATGGTGCGTTCGATGTCGAGGTTGCGGAAGACCCGCTTCGGCGGCACCGACCTGTCGATGACGCCCACGCTGGTCTTCTCGACCTGCGTGCGCAGCACCTCGGCCACCTCGTCGACGAACCTGCGGATCAGCGCCTTGGCATTGGCCAGCGCGACCCCCGACAGGTTGGACTTGTCACGCAGAAGCTGCTCGATGAGCGACATGCTCGGCGTGAGCTTCCTGGCCAGGTTGGGGTCGGCCAGCACCTCCCGCAGGCGCATGCGCTTGACGAGCCCGCCCTCCAGCTCCGCCAGGACCGCGGCCAGCTCCTCCTCGCCGGGACGCGAGCGAAGCCCTCCCGGCTCGCACCCCATCGCGCGCTCGAACCAGCCCGCGTCCTGCTGCCAGCCCGCCAGCTCGCCCGCGGTGACGCTGCCGGTGCCCGTCGCGAACACGTTGACCAGCAGCTTCGAGACCAGGGCCGCACGACGCACCTCGCCCCCGCCTGAGTGCTCCTGCTCCACCAGCAGGTCGCGCAACTCGGCGTCCAGCTCGGGGAAACGCTGCACCAGGGTGTCCACCGACACCCCGGGGTCGAGCAGCGCGGGCGGCAGCCCTAAGTCGTCGACGATGTCCACGCTCGCCGCCTCCAGCGTGGGCTGCTCGTCGGTGTCGAACAGCCGTGACAGCAGGCGCCAGTAGAGCACCTGGCGCCGGTTCTCGCCGGCGCCGATCGGAGATTCGCTCATCGCCTCAGCAGCCGTCCTGCCCGCTCGCGCAGCACGGCGACCACGTCACCGGCCCTGGCCTCGGCCTTGACGACCTTGGGATCGGTGGGCCCCATCGCCCAGTCGCCGTTGTGCGCGGCGACCGGCTTGCGCTTGACCGTCGCCACCACCGCCAGCGGCCGCAGCAGCCACCGCCCGCCGTCCCAGCGCATCAGGCCGACGCACGACGACGACGCGGCCACCAGTTCGGGGGTGAGCGGGCCGCAGGCCGGTAAGCGGTCGACGTCCACGGCGAGCGTGTTGCCGCCCAGCTCGAACGCGCGGCCGTCGGTGGTCGTGTACCCCTCCACCAGCACGGGCTCGGCGACGCGTACCGGATGGCGGTCGAGGGGCGGCACCGCGGGCGCGAGCGCCTCGCCGAGCATGACCCGCGCGGTCGCGAACGGATCGGCCACCTCGCCCGCGCGGGCACGCTCCTCCTGCCAGACCAGGTCGCCTCCGGCCAGCAGCGGCATGTCGGTGATCTCCAGACTGCGATGTTCGGCCAGGGCCGCCAGCAGCACCGGAAACCCGCTCATCAGCCGCCACACCGCTGGGCCGGTGATCGTGTCGACCTTCGCCGCGGCCACGCTCAGCCGCACCAGCCGGGACGGCGAGCCGCCGCTGGATTCGAGGATGCCGTGGACCTGCGCGCGCACCACCGTGCTGTGCTCGTGCACGTCGGTCCCGAGGATCAGCAGCCGTCCCGACACCGGCTCGGCCCCGCCGTTCCACGCGCCGGCCCGCGACAGCAGCACACCGCGTGCCCACAGATCGGCCCACCGCCGGACGGGCAGCCGTTCCATCGTCGCGACCGGGCACGACGCGCGCAGCTCGGCCGCCAGCCCGTCGAGCAGCACCGAAAGCCCCCGCAGCTCCGGTATCGCCTGCGACGCGTCGAGCGTCCGGTCGGCGGCGGAGACCAGATCGTGGTCGACGCCCCGCCATCCGGCGATGGCCAGCTCGCGCAGCCAGCCCCGGCACCCGGCGAGCAGATTGCCCGCCACCTCCTCAGGCGCCGCCGCCGGAGCCTCCCACGCCGCCCGCGACCGCCCCAGCGCGGCGTCGAGGCGAGCGAGCAGGGCGTCGTGCACGGCGCCGAACAACGCGGACCGCCCACCCGCCAGCGCCGCCAGGTGCTCGTCGGAGACCGACCCGGCGATCACCTTCTCGGCCGCCTCGCCCAGGCGCTCACCGAGCGGGGTGGCCGCCATCGCGCCGGCCAGGGCCGCCAGCGCCGCGGCCCGCTCCTCGCCGAGCCGGGCGAACCCGTGCACGAGGGCGTCGTCGAAGCCGGCCACCAGATCGAGCGCCTCGTCGACCCCTGCCGGAGCGCCGTCGAGCAGCTCGCCAAGCCGCATGCCGAGCATCAACGCACGGCTCCCATGGCCGGGAACCAGTGCAGCTCGGCCAGGGGATCGGTGCTGTCGGGCACCTCCAGGTAGGCAAGGTGCCGCAGGAAGCGGCTGAACACCACCGCCGCCGGGGTGCGCTCAGGCGCGCCGTTCAAGCAGCTCATCAGACGGCCGCCCTCGGGGACCTCGACCCGCAGGTAGCGGGCCACCCGGTCGAGGCCGTACTGCAGCACGGCCTCGCCGGCGAGCGCGTGGAGATGCTTGCACGGCGAGCCGTGCAACGCCCCGCACGGCCGGTTGTTGTTGGTGCTGCAGTCGTAGGTGTGGGTGCCGGCGGTGATCGACGAGACATAGACCCGCGCGATGTCGGACCCGCTCGACACGACCCCCTGCAACCGCCCGTCGGCCAGCTCGACGAAGGGAACCTTCGCCAGCTTGCGCGGCTCGACGGGCGGGACCACCCGCACCACACTGCACTGCTCCCACGCGGCTCTTTCCGCGACCACGACCCTCGACCTCCAGCCTGAACGGCTCGCGGACGCCAACCGAAACGTCGGTGTCTACGCGAACGGCCGATCAATGATCAAGGAAACTACCCCACGCCACCGACAGTCCGCCGCGCTCCTCGATCGGCCGGCCGGCCGATCGAGGATGGCCGGGTTTCCATCCAAGACGTTCTGGTCGCCCTGTCTCATAGGATTTCCGCATGTACCCCCGACTCGGTGATGATCTCGCCCGCACCGCGGAACTGCTCGAAGCGACCAGCGCCTACGCCGCGCGACTCCTCGCGGGCGTGACCGCACGGCCGGTCGCGCGTCCGTCCGCCGGGCACGAGCCGCTCTCACTGCCGGGCACCGGAGCGGGTGCCCAGGGCGCCATGGAGGCGTTCGCCCTTCGATGGGAGCCCGGTTTCGCCGCCAGCGCAGGGCCCCGCTACCTGGGCTTCGTCACCGGGGGCACCACGCCCGCGGCGCTGGTGGGCGACTGGCTGACCGGCGTCCTGGACCAGAACCCCACCTCCCGCGTCGACTCCTGCGCGGCCGACCTGGAACGGGAGACGGTCGGCTGGCTCCGCGAGCTGTTCGGGCTCCACCCCGAACACCAGGGCGCCTTCGTCAGCGGTGCGACGATGTCCAACTTCGCAGGGCTGGCGATCGCCCGGGAGTGGCTGGGCGAGCAGCGTGGCATCTCGGTCGCCGAGCAGGGCGCGGCGGCGCTCGGGCCGGTGCGCGTCCTGTCTGGAACCGCGCACTCCAGCGTCTCCAAGGCGCTGTCCATGCTCGGCCTCGGCCGTTCGGCTCTCCGGCCGGTGGACGTCCTGCCCGGGAGGGAGGCCGTCGACGTGGCCCGGCTGGCCGAGGCGCTGGAGGAGTTGGGGGGCGAGCCCGCGATCGTGGTGGCCAACGCGGGGACGGTGAACACGGTCGACTTCGACGACCTGCGGGCGATCGCCGCCCTGCGCGACCGCCACCGCTTCTGGCTGCACGTGGACGCCGCCTTCGGCGGGTTCGCCGCCCTGTCCGACGACCACGCGCACCTGGTCGACGGGATCGCCGAAGCCGACTCGGTCTGCGTGGACCTGCACAAATGGCTGAACGTCCCCTACGACAGCGCCGTGCAGTTCACCCGCCGCCGCGACCTGCAGACGAGGGTCTTCCGGAACTCCGCCGCCTACCTCGGCCCACTGGGGGAGGACCCGGACTTTCTGCACCTGACCCCGGAGAACTCCCGGCGGCTGCGCGCGCTGGCCGCCTGGTTCACCCTGGCCGCGTACGGCCGCGAGGGCCACGCGGAGATCGTCCGGCGCGACATCGCCCTGGCCGCCCGGCTCGGCGAGCGGATCGCCGCGATGCCCGCCTACCGGCTGCTCGCGCCCGTCAGGCTCAACGTCGTCTGCTTCACCCTCGCCGACGCCCCCGAACGCATCGGCCAGGTGGCCCAGGCGATCACCGAATCCGGCGAGGCGTTCCTCACCACCACCGTGTACGACGGCGTGCCCGCCCTGCGCGCCGCCTTCAGCGGCTGGCGCACCACGGAACCCGACGTCGACAGGGTGGCGGAACTCCTGGAACGCATCACGTGACCACGCGGAACGCCCGTCAGCGGGGCCGGATCGAGGGTTCCGGCCCCGCTGGTCCCGGCGGTCACCCGGCCTTTACGGGAGGGTCCATTTCTGGTTGGGGCCGGTGCCGCAGTCCCAGATGGTGACGGGGGTGGCGTCGGCGGGGTTGTTGCCGGTGACGTCGAGGCATCTGCCGGAGTTGGGGTTGCGCAGGGTGCCGTCGTTTTGGGGTGCCCAGTTCTGTGCGGCGGTGCCGTTGCAGGTCCATAGTTGGACTTTGGTGCCGTTGGTGGTGCCGGCGCCGGAGACGTCCAGGCATTTGCCGAGTGCTTTGAGCGTCTGGCCGGTGACGGTCCAGGATTGTGCTCCGGTGCCGTTGCAGGTGTAGAGCTGGATCTGGGTGCCGTCGGCGGTGGTGGCGGCGGCGACGTCCAGGCACTTGCCGGCCAGCCCCTTGACCGGGCCGGTACGGGACGCCGAGGCGGCCAGGGTGAAGGCGTCGACGTCGAACAGCGCACCGGCGCCGCCCTTGAACATCAGGTACAGCGTGGTGGTGCCGCTCGGCCCGTTCGTCAGGCTCGCGGTGACGTCCTGGAACGTCTCCCAGCCGCCGGTCACCGGCACCGTCGCGGAGCCGAGCAGGGTGCCCGTGCTGGAACCGGCCCGCACCTCCAGCGTGCCGCCCGCGCCGGCCGACGAGACACGCGCGGTGAGCGAGGTGGCGCCCTCCAGCAGGTAGGGCTGGAACGCGATCCAGTCGCCGTTCTCGATGTTGCCGACGGTCTTGCCGCCCTCGGCGCCCGCGTGGGTGATCGGGGTCACGCCGGCCGAGGAGCCGTAGTGCTCGGCCTGGCGGTGCTTCGGCTGCAACGTCGCCTGGGCCGTGCCCTTCAGCCCGCCCGCGTCGGTGTAGTCGGCGGCGAGGACGCCGAAGGTGTTGGCGTCGGTGGAGTGCTCGCCGTCCACCTGGGTCGTGATCGTGCCCGTGCAGCCGGTCTTCGAGGTCATCGCGTGGGCGTGCTGGTCATGGCCCAGCAGGTAGGTCACCGTGACCTTGGAGCAGTCGATCGCCCCGTCCTCGGGGTCGGTGACCGTCACCGCGTACGAGACCGTGTCGCCGAAGGTGAACGGCTGGCCGTTCTTCGGCGAGGTGAACGTCACGCTCGGGGCGGTGTTGCCCACCGTGACGATCACGCTCGCGGTGCCGGTCGCGCCCTGGGCGTCGGTGACCGTCAGCGTGGCGGTTCGGGTGCCCGCGGTCGTGTAGACATGGGAGGGGTTGGCCGCGGTCGAGGTTCCGCCGTCGCCGAAGGCCCACGCGTAGGTCAGGGCGCCTCCCTCGGGGTCGGAGGAGCCGGCGGAGGAGAAGTTCACCGTCAGCGGCGGCTGGCCCGAGGTCCTGTCGGCCGACGCCTTCGCGGTCGGCGCCCGGTTGCCGCCGGCGATGTACTCGATGCGGTACAGGGCCGAGTTGGCGTCGCCGCCGAAGTAGCCGGTGCCGTAGTCGAGGACGTACAGCGCGCCGTCGGGGCCGAACGCCGTGTCCATCACCTGCTTGCCGGTGAAGGGGAAGCTGGAGATGGCGCCACGGGAGCCGTTGGCCCCGACCTCGATCGCCTTGATCCAGCCGCGGCCGAACTCGCCGGCGAAGAACACCCCGTCCAGGGACTGGGGGAACTTCACGGCGGAGTTCAGGGCGGCGTCGTAGTGGTAGACCGGCCCGCCCATCGGGGACTCGGAGCCGCCCCCGAACTCCGGCGGCGAGCCGGAGTCGCCGCCGTACTTGATCCAGGCGGGCTTCGCCGGGGGCAGGGTGGTCATGCCGGTGTTGCGGAACGAGTTGTTCGTCGCCCCGCCGGCGCAGTTGAACTTCGCGCCGGAGACGCCGGTGGCGAAATCGTATTCGTTGTATGTCTCGGCGACGGTGTTGTCACCCGTGCAGTAAGGCCAGCCGTAGAAGCCCGGGCCGGTGACGCGGTTGAACTCCACCTGGCCCCCGGGGCCCCGGGAGGCGCTGGCCGCGCCCGCGTCCGGGCCGTAGTCGCCGAGGTACACGACGCCGGTGGCCTTGTCGACGCTCATCCGGAACGGGTTGCGGAAACCCATCGCGTAGATCTCGGGCCGGGTGTTCGCGGTGCCGGGCGCGAACATGTTCCCGGCCGGGATCGAGTACGTCCCGTTGTCGTTCACCTTGATCCGCAGCACCTTGCCGCGCAGGTCGTTGGTGTTCGCCGAGGTGCGCTGCGCGTCGTAGGAGGGGTTGCGGTCGGCGCGCTCGTCGATGGGGTCGTAGCCGCTGGAGTCGAACGGGTTGGAGTCGTCGCCCGTGCTCAGGTACAGGTTGCCCGCCGCGTCGAAGTCGATGTCACCGCCGACGTGGCAGCAGATGCCCCGGTCGGCCGCCACGTCGAGGATCCTCACCTCGCTGCCCGCCTGGATCTTCCAGTCCGCGGTGAGGGTGAACCGCGAGAGCCGGTTGACCCCCTGCCAGGCCGACCAGTCGGAGCCGGTGGCGGGGGCGTCGCCTGCCGGGGTGGACAGCGGGGGCGCGTAGTAGAGGTAGACGCGCCGGTTGGTCGCGAAGGCGGGGTCCACGCCCACGCCCTGAAGGCCTTCCTCGTCGTGGTTGTACACCGTCAGCTTGCCGACCACCGTGGTGGTGCCCCCGGCGTCGGTGCGCCGCAGCGTGCCGTCACGCGCGGTGTGGACGACCGACCGGTCGGGCAGCACGGCCAGCGACATCGGCTCGCCGACCTCGTCGACGCCCTTGGCCAGGGTGACCTGCTGGTAGTCGGCAGGGTTGACGACGACGGCGTTCGCGGGGGTGGCGCCGGCGGCCAGGACGAACGTCGCGCCGCCGGTCGCCAGGAGGGCGGCCAGGGCGGCCCTCAGTGTCCGTCTTCTTTTGTGGTGCACAGGAAGCCTTTCCGGTGCTCGGGGGGTGTCGTCCAGGCGGGGCGGCGTGGACGTGGCTGAACGCACGGCGTGGGCCCGCGGACGGCGCGCGCCGAGTCGGTGAGGGCCGGCAGGCACCGCCGCGCTGTTTCCGGAGAATTACGGTTCGCTATCCTCTGGAGCTCTTTCGCCGTGACTCTAAGTTCTTTCCACACCCCCGTCTAGGTCTTTAGCCCGATATTTCATGACTTTAGTTGAGAAAAACGTAAGTACCCTGGTGGCTTGGTGGAGACCGGCGCCCTTGACATGAAGCTTGGTTGAGGTTTCAGACTGTCGTGGGTGCCGCGACCCCCGCGCCACCGCCGCGTCACCCATTGGAGGGGCCACGATGACGTTCACCCAGGTCGAGATCGACTACCTGGCGACGCAGAGACTGGGGCGGCTGGCGACGGTCCAGCCCGACGGCACGTTGCAGGTCAGCCCGGTCGGGTTCTCCTACAACGCCGACCTCGCGACCATCGACATCGGCGGCTACAACATGGCCGCCAGCCGGAAGTACCGCAACGTGGCCGGCAACGGCCGGGTCGCGTTCGTCGTCGACGACATCGCGTCGGTGCGGCCGTGGCGCGTCCGGTGCGTGGAGATTCGCGGTCTGGGCGAGGCGATCGAACATCCCTCGGACTCCGCGAGCCAGGTCACCGGACCCATCATCCGTGTCCGCCCCCGGCGGATCATCAGCTTCGGCCTGGACGACTCCGACGTCGACCCGCACAAGCTGATCCCGAGCAGGCGGTGGGTCTAGCCTGCTGGGTGGGGCGGGCTGAACTGGTCGAGCGGGCCCTGGGGGGCGTCGTCGGCGAAACAGGTGGAGGGGCATGCCCAGGAGCGCGGTCAGCGTGAATGCCGCAGAAGCGGGACGGCGTGCGAACGGGGTGTGACCGCCGGGTGGCGATCTGGCCGGTGGGCCGGAACGGGATTTACCGGCGTTCTCCTGGCCGGTCGAATTCTTGCCGCCTCGATGCGTCGCCGATGCCATCGGTTGGAATGCGGGTCACGATGGGAATTGATCGGCCTGGCGGAGCTCAATCGCAATATGTGGAGCTTTGATATTTCAGGTCTGATGATACGAGGGATTCAATACGGTGGTCTCCTTCTTGTCAGTCCCAGGTGGTGCCCGGGGTGCGGGAGAAGCTGTCCCAGGTGGTCCCGGCAGTGCGGGTGTACGCGTCCCAGGTGGTGCCGGCGGAACGAGTGGAGCTGACCGGGGAGAAAGTGGAGTTCGTCATTTCTTCGTCTCTTTCGCTGCGGGCCGTTTATTTGTTCTCGCAAGAACAACTCTGCGGGAATCGCGGCCCGCGAACCAGACGAATGGACGGCAGCAAGCTGCCCTCACGTGACCACTTCCTGCCACCCCGAATGCCGCGCCGGGGCCCGCTCCGGCTCTTGGCCTGGTCGGCGACGGGCGCGTGGCTCCATGCTCGACGAGCCGGCGCGTCGTCGTCCGCCGGCCCGGTGGTCCTGGTGGCGCATGGCGAAGTTATTGCCTGGCCGGGAAGGTTCGATTGGTTCTCCTCGACGGTTGTCCGGGGAGTGGCCTCCACTAGGAGGTAATGCCATGGCTGACAGCAAGACAAAGCCGGAGCTCCGCGACGAGAACGATGTAGTCGGGCTGTTGCTCCACCAGCACACCATGATCCGCGACCTGTTCGCCGAGGTGGAACAGGCGACCGGAGGGGCTAGGGCGGAGTCCTTCGAACGACTGGTGCGGCTGCTGGCCGTACACGAGACGGCCGAGGAGGAGATCGTCCATCCCTACGCCAGGCGCAAGATCGACGGGGGAGAGGCCATCGTCGACGACCGGCTCCGGGAGGAGAACGAGGCCAAGCAGCTGCTCTCGCTCATGGAGAAACGGGGTACCGACGACCCCTCCTTCTCCTCGAATCTGAAGGAGCTCCGCCAGTCGGTGATCGAGCATGCCGAGGCGGAGGAGCGCTACGAGTTCACCCAGCTGGTCAAGGAGACCACCGACGCCGAGCGGCGGGCCATGGCCCTCGGGGTCAGGGCCGCCGAGGCCGTCGCTCCGACACACCCGCATCCCGGGGTGGAGACGGCGACCGAGAACGTCGTGGTCGGCACTCCCGCGGCCATCATGGACCGGGCTCGCGACCTCATCCGCCAGGCGATGAGCAAGAACAAGCAAGACGACTGACCGGGTCACCGGGGAGCGTACGGCCCGCGCGCGAAAGCCGCGAGCCGTACGCTCCCCAATGACCGCACGCAAAGCCGGGGGCCGTGCGCGCTCCATGCCCGCCGCGGCGGCGCCCTCTAGCAACCTTTCTTGTTGACTTGAAGTAAAACAACTGTAAAGTCTCTTTTCAGAGAGCGCTCTCACGTCTCGTCCACCCCCCAATCCCCCCCAAGGACCTGCCGTGAGATTCACCGTGCTGACCGGCGCGGCGGTGCTCGCCGTCGCGCTCGTCCTCCCCTCCATGCCCGCCCAGGCGGCCCCATCGCCCGATCCGGGCCCGAATCCGTCCGGGGCCTCCTCGGCCCAGCAGGCGCTGCAACGCGACCTCGGCCTGACCCCCACGCAGGCCCGGATCCGGCAGGCTCACGAAGCGGCGGCGTCCGTGGTGGAGCGCGGGCTCCGCACGCGCCTCGCCGACCGGTTCGCCGGCGCCTGGTTCGACGCCGCCGAGGGACGGCTGGCCGTCGGCGTCCTTTCCGCCGCCGACGCCGACCTCGTCCGCGCGGCGGGTGCGCGCCCGGTGGCCGTACAACGCAGTGAGAAGCAGCTCGCGGCCACGAAGGCCGCGCTCGACCGCGCCGCCGGCGGCGCCGGGCGGAACGTCTACAGCTGGTACGTCGACGTGGCCGCGAACACCGTCGTCGTGTCGGCGGCCGACCTCGACGCCGCCCGGCGTTTCGTCAAGGCCGGAGCGGTGGACGCCGCCGCGGTGCGGGTCTCCGCCGGCCAGGCGCCCCGGCCCCTCTACGACATCCGCGGCGGGGACCAGTACGTCATCAACGGCAACACGCTCTGCTCGGTGGGCTTCTCGGTGAGCAACGGCGGCTTCGTCACCGCCGGGCACTGCGGCGGCACCAGCAGCCCCACCCTCGGGTACAACAACGTCACCCAGGGCACCTTCGCCGGTTCGTCGTTCCCCGGCAACGACTACGCCTGGGTGCGCACCAACGGCGACTGGACACCGCGCCCCTGGGTCAACAACTACGGCGGCGGGAACGTCGCGGTGGCCGGCTCTCAGGAGGCCGCGACCGGTTCGTCCATCTGCCGATCCGGGCGCACCACCGGCTGGCGCTGCGGCGTCATCCAGGCCAAGGACGTCACCGTCAGCTACTCGGGGTCGCTGGTCTACGGGCTCACCCAGACCACCGCCTGCGCCGAGGGCGGCGACTCGGGCGGCGCGTGGATCACCGGCGACCAGGCGCAGGGCGTCACCTCCGGCGGCTCCGGCAACTGCTCGACCGGCGGCACCACCTTCTACCAGCCGGTCAACGAGATCCTCGGCGCGTACGGCCTGACCCTGACCACCACCGGAGGCGGGAGCACCAGCCGGATCATCGGCTGGCAGAACAAGTGCATCGACGTCCCGAACTCCAACGGGGTCGACGGGCAGCGGCTGCAGCTGTGGGACTGCAACGGCACCAACGCCCAGAACTGGACCTTCCCCGGCGACGGCACCATCCGCGCCTTCGGCCTCTGCATGGACGTGGCCTGGGGTTCACGCGACAACGGCGCCGTCATCCAGCTCGCCAGGTGCAGCGGCAACCCGGCGCAGCAGTTCGTCCTCAGCGGCGCCGGTGACCTGGTCAACCCGCAGGCCAACAAGTGCGTGGACGTCACCGGCTGGGGCGGCACCGGCACCCCGTTGCAGCAGTGGGAATGCAATGGCGGGGCCAACCAGAAGTGGTGGCGGGGCTGACGCGCGGCCCATCCAGAGCACCGGGGGGGGCGGCGGGCGTTCGCCGCCCCCACGGCAACGTCTACACCGCGCTGGACGGCGACCACACACGTGTGTAGCGGCCGTCCCGGCCTCCCCGACGTGGAGCCGAGGGCACAGGCGGCGGACCAGATTGTAGATGCTCGCGGCCGTCGGCCCCTGCTCACAACAGGCACTCAGCGAGGAACTGCGCATCTACCGCAGCGTCATGGTCACCCTCTGCGACGACCTCGAACGGGCCGGCCACGCGCGCCGCGAGCGCAACCCCGACGACCGGCGCGCCTACGCCGTCACCGTCACCGACTCGGGCCTGCGGCTGCTCGACGAGGCCGAGCCCGCGGTCCGGGGGTTCCTCGACCACACCTTCCAGGCCCTCACCCCCGCCGAGCGCGACCAGCTCACCACCCTGCTCACCAAACTCCTGACCCCCTGAGACAACGACCGGCTTCGGTCAGGCGAGGCCGGCGTCGTGGGCGAGGAGGGCGATCTGGGTCCGGTTGTCGAGATCCAGCTTGGTGAGGATGTGGGAGACGTGGGCCTTGACCGTGGCCACGCTCATGAACAGCTCCGCGGCGATCTCGGCGTTGCTCCGGCCCCGGGCCACCGCGACGACCACGTCGTTCTCGCGGGGGCTGAGGGCGGCCAGCGCCGCGCGAGCCCGCTGGTAGGCCCCGGCCTGGAAGGCCGCGCGGTCCATGAGGCGGCGGGTGACGCGGGGCGACAGGATCGGGTCTCCGGCGGCGACCCGGCGCACCGCCTCGACGATCCGCTCCGGCGGGGTGTCCTTGATCAGGAAGCCGCTGGCGCCGGCGCGCAGCGCGTGCAGGATGTTCTCGTCGGTGTCGAAGGTGGTCAGCACGATGACCTCGGGCGGGTGCCGCCGGCTCCGTAGCCTGCGGGTGGCGGTGATGCCGTCCACACGCGGCATCCGCAGGTCCATGAGCACGACATCGGGGGAGTGCGCGTCCGCGGCGGCGAGCACCTCGTCGCCGTCGGAGGCCTCGCCCACCACGGCGATGCCGTGGATCCCGTCGAGCATCATGGACAGCCCCGCGCGGACGAGGGCGTCGTCGTCGACCAGGAGTACGCGCAGCGGACGGCTCACGCCGGCCATGGTAGCCAGGCGCGCAGGCGGAACTCGGCGGCGGTCAGCTCGTGGTCGAGCTCCCCGCCCGCGAGGTGTACCCGCTCGGTCAGCCCGACCAGGCCGGTCCCGGCGCCGGGTGCGATGGGCGCGGCGGCGCCTCCCGCGGGCAGGGGGTTGCGGATGTCGATCACGAGCCGGGAGCCGGGCCTGCCCTCCAGAACCACCTGGACCGGCTCGCCTGAGGCGTGCTTGCGGGCGTTGGTCAGCCCCTCCTGCACGACACGGTAAGCGGTGCGGCCCATGGCGGCGGGCAAGGCGGCCGGGTCGACCACCCCGTCGCGCAGCCGCACCTGCCCCCCGGCGTCGCGGGACTCCTCGACCAGCCGGGGGAGATCGGCCAGTACGGCCTGCGGCCATCCGGCGGCGTCGTGGTCCCCGGCCGGGTCCTCGTCGCGCAGCAGGCTGATCACCTCGCGGAGCTCGTCGAGCGCCTGATGCGCCCCGGCGCGGACCACGCCGGCGGCGCGGGAGAGCTGCTCG
>NZ_JBEZFH010000211.1:0-13380 GCF_040649355.1 Sphaerisporangium sp. NPDC049002
CTCGGGGGCTCCGGGCTATCGCAGGAGGTGGAGGTCCTCTCCCCAGGCGTCCAGCTCCGCGCCGCGCTGGGCGCCGCGCCCGACCCGCAGGCCGGTGGCCACGGCGATGACCCGCGCCCCGCTCGCCGCGCGCAGCAGCAACGGCTCGCTGAGCTCGACCCCGCGAAGGCGGCGCTCCTCCAGCGTGGTGGCCCGCGTCGTGATGAGACCACGGGTCACGTGCAGGGTGCCGCCGGCCGTACGGGTGAGCCGGAACCGCCAGAACGCGAGCACGTACCCGAGCGTGGAGGCGACGGCGACGAACACCGCCAGCATCGCCACCGAGCCCGCGACCTGCAGCCAGAGCGCTCCCCGGCCGAACCAGTCGGCCACCTGCCGTACCGGCCCTATCGAGAGGAGGTCGACGTTGCCCTCGGACGCGATGCGCGAGACGAAACCGGCCAGCACGCCGACCGCGACGAGTCCCGACAGGGTGAACGGGCCGAAACGGATCCACGCCGGTCGCAGCACGGCCAGCTCGGTCTCGGCGGCGGGTGAGGAACCGCGGGCGTCCGTTCCCCGATCGCGGGCGTCCGCTCCGGGACCACGGGAGTCCGTACCGGGGGCGGCGGCTCCACCGGCGGCGACCGGTGTGAGGGGCCGGCCCGAGGCGAAGGCGCCCGAGGGGGCGGGGCGGCGGTGCAGCAGCTCGTCGCGCAGCCGTTCGACCTCGGTCGCGTGGAGCGCGTCGAGCTTGAGCGTGCCGCCGCCCTTCCTGTCGGAACGGCCGGTGCCGATCTCGACCCTGGCCAGCCCGAGGAGGCGGTGAAGCACGTGGGAGGTGACGTCGACGGTCCTGATCCGATCGCGCGGCGCGGTCAGCACCTTCCTGCGCAGCAGGCCCTTCCTCACCTGGACGTACTGCGGCATGACGCGGTACGTCGTCGTGAACCAGCGCAGCGTGCCGAGGACGAGCATGACGCCGAGGGCGGCGAGGCTCCACAGGTGCCCCTTGCCGTCCTGGGTGGAACCGGCCACCAGCAGGCCGATCAGGGCGGGCGCGCTCCGCACCAGCTCCTGGAAGGGATGGATCACCAGCATGCGCCTGCTGAGCCGCCGCCACGCGGCCGGATCGCCACCCGCCTGCGGTACGCCACCCGCCTGCGGTACGACGGCGGCCTGACCCGTGCCGGAGTCGACCTCGGGGCCCGTACCGGTCACGTCGCGTCTCCGGTCGTCGCCTGGATGTCGGCGGTCAGCTCGTCCACCAGGCGCTGCGCCGTGCCGTGGTCGAGGCCGTGGACGCGCAGCGGCCCCGCGGCCGACGCGGTGGTGACCGTGACGTTGGCCAGCCCGAAGAGCTGCTCCAACGGCCCGCGTTCGCTGTCCACGGTCTGGATGCGCGAGATCGGCGCGATGCGCCACTCCTGCTGGAGCCATCCCGACTGGGTGTAGACGGCGTCGGCCGTGGTCTCCCAGCGGTGGACCCGGTACCGCCACCACGGCATCACGGTCACGTGGACCAGGCCGAGCACGACGGTGACGGCGAGGACGGTGAGGTGGACGGCGCGGTCGCCACCGTCGGAGAGGGCCCACAGGATCTGCGCGGCGATCAGTGCGAGCCACCCCAGGGCGGCTCGCACTCCCCAGAACCAGATCGCGGTGCGGCTGACACGATGCCGCGGCGGCCGGAGGGAGAGGTCAGCGTTTTCCACCTCTCCACTCTGTCAGCACCGCCGCGGATCGGCGCAGTGTTGATCTTCCATAGTTGACCAGGACAAATGTCATTAACCCGCTACACCGTCGAGCAGGGGGTGGGGGTGGGGGTCACGGTCGGCGTGGGCGTGGGGGTCGGCGTCGGACTGGGGGTGGACGTCGAGTACGTCAGCCCGTAGCCGTAGTCGTACAGCGCCGGCTTGCCGTCCCCCGCGTTGATCGGCTGCTGGGCGAACTCGCGCATCCAGGTCATCGGCAGCTTTCCGGTCGGCGCGTAGTCGCCGAACAGCACGTCCGCGACGCCGCCGCCCTCGGTGCCGGGCAGCCAGGCGGCCACCAGCGCGTTCCACCCGCCGACCTGCGAGGCGATGTCCATCGGCCGTCCGGACACCAGCACGACGTTTCACACTCGCCCGCGCGCCTGGGCCAGCGCTGACCAGAGACCCGCGGCAGGCACCCCAGCCGACGGCCGACTCCGTCCCAGGACCGATCGCATCGTAAGTCCAGGCTGAGGCGAAGGGGGCGAGCGGACCTCTCGAAGCCGCCCTACACGCGGAAAGTCCCCCGCCCTAATGACTCCATGCGTGCCCCCAAGCGCCGTCGCCCCCTCCGGAGGAGTCTGCTGTCGCCACCAGAAGACGTGTCTCTGGAGACGCTCGCCGAGCGTGTTTCCTATGTCGGCAGTGGCGAGCACAAGTCGTACCCTTCGTTCGCGGGGCAGCCGAAGTTACGGGCGGACGCCAGCAAATGTGATCCCAAGTTCACCGATCCGGCGGAGATCACCGGTTGGTTGCGAGAGACGATCGCGTGCGGCAACGTCGGCGCGCCTTGGGAGGGGGAGTTCCCTCGCTACGCATGGCACCGCCTGGATAATGTGATTTACGAGGCGAGGCTGGTCAATCGGGAGCTCGGTCAGTACAAGGGATATCCGCTCGATCAAGATGAGTGGCCGGAGAAGCTCAACGAGATCAGTGAGGGCGGTGACCGATGACGACGGTTCCGGAGTTGAAGATCCGGTGGGAGTGGGAGACGGCGTCCTCGGTGCGCGCTCCCGAGCATCGCGCGACGTGGGCGCGCATAGAGATCAGTGTCGGTTCCGACCATGTCACCCTTGTCGAAGACCGGGAATCCGGCAGTTCGCGTCGCTCGATCTACTGCCCCCTTTATCCGATCGCCGAGTGGGTGGCGTACAACTGGTGGTTCCTGCGGGCGGATGCCCGGCCTGCGCGCACCCTCCGCCTGCACACCCCTGGCCGCTATGACACGCGGCAGTTCGGGCGGCACTGCCTTCGGGCGAGCGGCGACGGCTTCCTGTGGCCTGACCTCATGGTCATCCCCGAGGGGGAGCAGACACATCTGATCTGGCACGACGACCGGCGTCCTCCGTCGGACCGGCCGATCAGGTTTCTCGCGAGAGGCGAGGCCTTCGTCGAGCGCGAATCCGTCGAGCAGGAGTTCGCTCGCCTCATCTCAGCCGTCCTGACCCGCCTGGCTGAGAAGGGCATCACCGATACCGCGCTGGAAAAGGAATGGGCGGAGATCCAGCGAACGGAGCCGGAGGAGGCCGAGTTCTGCGTCGCCGCCGCGAGGCTCGGGCTCGACCCCTACGCGGAGGCGGCTCCGTACGAGCGGCTGATCGTGCGGGCCGCCGACGAACTACCAGGAAAGCTCCTCGGGGACTTCTTGGACGCCGTCGAGCCGGCACTCATGAACGATGCTTTGGAATGGATCCGTGCGGCCCGATCAGACATCCGTGAGGGCAAGCAGGCGACGGCCGCCAACGACCTGCGGCTCCGGTTGCGGCCTCCGCGTGTGTCGCCTGGTGACCGGTCGTGGGAGAAAGGCTGGAGCCAGGCCCAGGCCGTACGGCAAGCGCTGGGACTCTCGGGCAGGGAGGTGTTCGGGCTCGCCCCTTACATCTCCACCATTGACCGGCCCGCCGCTGACCGCGGGTTGCAGGCGGTCGGAGGAGCAGCCGAGGGATCCGGCCCGCTGGTCGTCATGCGACCGGGCCCTCCGGTTGGTTCGCAGCGGTTCACCCTTTCCCGGGCGCTCTGGCACTATCTGTGGGAACCGGAGCCGATCTTCCTCGTCACCACCGCCTACACCGACCGACAGAAGGTCGAGCGGGCATTCGCGGCCGAACTGCTCGCCCCGGCCGCGGGCATCAGTGAGCTTCTCGGCGACGCTCCCGAGGCGGCGGTGCAGGACGATCTGGAGGTGGTCGCCGAACACTTCCAGGTCTCACCCATGGTGATCAAGCACCAGTTGGATAACCAGTTGCTCGCCGTGTAGGACCTGCCCCGTCTCGTTCGCCTAGGCCGCGCGCTGAGCTGGGTTTATGTGGTGCTGGATGGAGGAACAGTGTCGAGGACGGCATTTCGGCCATTGGGGCACCGCGTCTGAGGGTGCCTCGGTGGGAGGCCCCCCGCTTCCTGCGTTGAGGGGTGATGGGGTGCGCCTGCTGGAGGGCCGGATGTTCCTGACCCGGGCGCTGGGGTCGTCCGTCTCGTTGCTGCGGGACGTGCTGCCCGATCCCCTCCGGGACCTCCTTCCGTGCCCTCGCAGGATCGTCACCTGCCCCAGAGGGCTGCGGATCGACCTGCACGCCATCGGCGCCCCGGGCACAGGGGACGCGGCGTGGGGGCTGGAGGAGCGGCTGGGCGCGCTGCCCGGCGTCGAACGGGCAGAGGTCAACGGCCGTCTCGGTTGGGTCTTCGTGCGGTGCGACCCCGGCGCGGTCGACCAGGACGAGCTACTGGCGATCGTCACGGAGCTGGAATCGCAGGAGGAGAGGGCGCACCAGTCGCCGGTCCGCCTGGTCGAGGAGCACATGCGCGCGACGATCCGGCTCGCCGCGGGCGTCACCGCGCTCGGGCTGGTGGCGGCAGGGAGACTGGCGAGGATACGGGGGCTCCATCCGGTCGTGCCCGCCGTGTCGCACCTGGTGAACTCCACCCCGTTCCTGCGTGAGCGACTCGACCTCGTTCTCGGCCGAGGGCCCGCCAACGCCCTGTTCACCACGGTCAACCTCGTCTCCCAGACGCTCACGCTGCGACCGCTCGGACTGGTCGCGCAGGCGTCGGTGTCGCTGTGCCGGTATGTGGAGGCGACGACCGAGCGGCGTGCCTGGGAACAGCTGGAGGAGCGGCTGGCGGACAGGCCCGGCGGCTACCGTCACATCAGGGCGGCCGCCCGGTCACGCCGGGAGCACCTGCCGCACGGACCCGTCGAGCGGTACGCGGGAGTGGCAGGACCGGTGGCCGTCGCCGCCTACGGGGTGGCGCGGATCGCCTCTCCGGGCACCGGGCGCGCGCTGTCGATCCTCGTCTCGGCCACGCCGAGGGCCGGTTACATGACCCGGGAGGCGTACGCGGGGGCGGTCGGCCGCGCGCTGTGCGCGCGTGACACGATCGTCCTGGACGCCGGTGTGCTGCGCGCGATGGACCGGATGGACACGGTGATCCTCGACGCGGACTCCCTCACCACCGGCTCCTGGAGCATCGACCGGGTCGAGCCGCTCGGGGAAGGCGTGAAGACCGGCGAGCTGTACGCCCGGCTGTACTCCCTCGTCGACTTCGCGGACCCCGGAGGGAACCGGTCCAGCGACGGCTGGTCCACCGCACCGCTCGCCGACCTCGCCAGCCTGCCCCCCGCGCACGCGGCCGTATGGCGGGAGCGGGGCCTGCGCGCCATCGAGGTGCGCAGGAACGGCACGCCGATCGCCGTCGTCGGCCTGGCGCGGGAGATCGATCCGCTGGCCGTGGCCATCGTCGCGGCGGCGAAGGCCGCAGGCACGGTGATGCTGGCGGGGGACGAAGGACTCGCCCAGCGGCTCGCGATCGGACAGGTGCTCCCCGGCGGCGCCGAACTGGCCGAGCGGGTGCGCGACCTCCAGACGCGGGGCCATGGCGTGGTCGTGGTGTCACGAGGCGCGCGGCAGGCGCTGGCCCAGGCGGACATCGGCGTCGGTGTGGCGGACATGGCCGAGGCGGACGTCCCGTGGGACGCGGACGTCGCCGGCGAGCCTTCCGGCGTCCACCTGTTCCTGAACTGCCTGCCACGGGCGGTGGGCGCCAGCCGGAACGGCGTACGGCTCGGCGCCATGGCGGCGGTCGTCGGCGGCCTGCTCGCGATGGCCGGGCCCGAGGCGACGGCGCTTCGCCGCGCGCACTACGTCAACGCCTTCGTGTCCCTGGCCGCCGTCAGCCTGGGCGAGTGGGCGGGCCGCGCCGCCGCTCGGGTGCCGACCCCGCTGCGCGCCGACGCCACCCCCTGGCACGCGATGTCGGTCAAGGAGGTGCTGTCGCGGCTCGGCTCGTCGTCGGAGGGGATCCCCGACGCCGACGCCGTACGGCGCAGGCACGAGGCGGGGACCACCGAGGCCGAGGGGCCGCAGTCGCTCGCGCAGACGACGGTGGAGGAGCTGGCGAACCCGCTCACTCCCGCGCTCGCCGCCGGCGCCGGGATCTCGGCCCTGGTGGGCTCGGCGCTCGACGCGGTGATGATCAGCGGGGTGATGGTCATCAACGCCTTCCTCGGGGGCGTGCAGCGGTTCAGGGCCGACCGGGCGCTGCACCGCCTGACCGAGGCCACCGAGGTCCACGTACGGCTGCGTCGTCCTGGCGGCGTCGAGGCCGCGACCCGGGAGGATCTGGCCCCCGGCGACGTGGTGGAACTCCGGGCGGGCGACGCCGTGCCCGCTGACGCGCGCGTCATCAAGGCGGTCGGCCTGGAGGTGGACGAGTCGACGCTCACCGGAGAGTCGCAGCTCGTCACCAAGACGGCGGCGCCGACCGTCGCCGCGGCCGTCGCCGACCGTACCTCCATGGTCTACCAGGGCACCACGGTCGCCGCGGGCAGCGGGCGGGCGGTGATCGTGGCGACGGGCGACCTGACCGAGGCGGGTCGCAGCGCCAGGCTCGCCGGGGAGCCGAGCCCGCCGACCGGAGTGGAGCTGCGGCTCCGCGAGCTGAGCCGGCGGATCCTGCCGCTCTCGATCGGCGCGGGAGCCGTCCTGCTGCTCACCGACCTGCTCCGGGGACGGCCGCTGGCCTCGGCCCTCGCGCCCGCCGTCAGCCTCACCGTGGCCGCCGTGCCCGAGGGGCTTCCGTTCGTCGCCACCGTGGCCGAGCTGGCCGCGGCGCGGCGGCTGTCGAAGCGGGCCGCGCTCGTACGGAACCCCTCCACCATCGAGGCCCTCGGGCGCGTCAACGTGCTCTGCTTCGACAAGACGGGGACGCTGACCGAAGGGCACATCAGCCTGCGGTACGTGTCGGACGGGCGTGCGGGCCGGCCCGTGGAGGAGGCCACGGAACAGCTCAGGCGGATCCTCGCCGCGGCCGTCCGGGCGAGCCCGCTGTCCGGCGGGGGGCGCGTGATCGCCCATCCCACCGACCGCGCGGTCCTCGACGGGGCCCAGCGGCTGGGCGTCACCCCTGCGGAAGGGTCGCGGACCTGGGAACGCGTCGACGAGATGCCCTTCGAGCCGGGGCGGGGCTACCACGCGGTTCTCGGCCGTACGGAGCGGGGGCACCTGCTGAGCGTCAAGGGCGCCCCCGAGATCGTGCTCACGCACTGCGACAAGGCGCTCAGGGGGTCCAAGGTCGTCCCTCTCACCAAGGCCGGGCGGCGGGAGCTGGAGCGCGAGGTCGACAGGCTGGCGCACCAGGGCTACCGGGTGCTCGCCGTCGCCGAGCGGCCCGCCTCCGACCGGGGCGACCTCGACGAGTCCCGTATCGACGACCTGTGCTTCCTGGGCTTCCTCGGCCTGGCCGACCCGGTGCGGCCGACGGCCAGGGAGAGCGTCAGCCGGCTCGTCCGCGCCGGGGTACGGATCGTGATGGTGACCGGAGACCACCCCAGCACCGCCGAGGCCATCGCGGCGGAGCTGGAGGTCCTGAACGGCGGGCGCGTCATGACCGGCCCCGAGCTGGACGGGCTCGACGACGACACGCTGACCAAGGTCCTGCCTGAGGTGGCCGTCTTCGCCCGCACCACCCCGGCGCACAAGGCCCGGATCGTCACCTGCCTTCGCCGGGCCGGGGAGGTCGTGGCCGTCACGGGCGATGGCGCCAACGACGCGCCCGCGATCCGCATGGCGGACGTGGGGATCGCGCTCGGCTCCCGCGCCACCCCCGCCGCCCGCGCCGCCGCCGACCTCGTGGTGACCGACGACCGCATCGAGACGATCGTGGACGCGATCGTCGAGGGCAGGGCCATGTGGAGCTCGGTCCGCGACTCGCTGAGCATCCTTCTCGGCGGCAACGTCGGGGAGATCGTCTTCACGGTGGGGTCCGGCCTCCTCGCGGGCGGGAGCGCGCTGAACGCCCGCCAGCTCCTGCTGGTGAACCTGCTCACCGACATGGTGCCCGCCCTGGCGGTCGCCGTACGGCCGCCCGCGTCGACCGACCCGGAGAAGCTGCTCGCCGAGGGCCCGGAGGCCTCGCTCGGCGCGTCGCTGACCCGGGACATCTACCTGCGCGCGGTCGTCACGGCGAGCGCCGCCACCGCGGCCTGGCTCGCTGGCCGGCTGACCGGCACCCGGGGACGTGCGGACACGATCGGGCTGGTCGCGCTCGTGTCCGCGCAGCTCTTCCAGACCGTGGCGGGAGGCGGGCGTGACAAGGTGGTCGTGCTCGCCTCGCTGGCGTCGCTCGCCGTGCTGTGGCTGGTGGTCACCCTGCCGGGCGTCAGCGGGTTCTTCGGCAGCCGGCCCCTCGGACCGGTGGGCTGGACCATCGCCCTCGGCAACGCCGCCGCCGCGACGCTGCTCGGCGCGGCCTACCAGCGGATGAGGGAGTCGGCGGCCCGCGCCCCGGCGGAGAGGCCGGCGACCACGGAGGGTCAGCCGTCGTATCTGTAGTAGCCGACGAGGTCGGGGAGCAGGGTCACCCGGTCGGTGCGGACGGTGGTGCCGGTGCGGAGGGCGTTGATCATCTTCCCGCCGCCGATGTAGATGCCGACGTGGTGGGTCTTCACCGTCCGCTTGCGGATCTTGCCGTAGAAGACCAGGTCGCCTGGCCGGGCCTTCACGGCCGGGATCCTGCGCAGGAGGCGGACGTGGTCGTCGGTGGTGCCGTTGCCCAGTACGTCCTTCTGGTAGGCGAGCTGGTACACCCATCGGGCCAGTCCCGAGCAGTCCAGGCCGCGGGTGGTGGCGGCCGGGCACGGCTTCACCGAACCCTTGTAACCCTGGCAGGTGCCGAGCGAGGGGCCGGGCCGCGCCGCGTGCCCGCCGCCCCAGACGTACGGGATCTCCCCGCCGGGCCACCGCGACTGCTCCTGGCCGCGCTGGATGGCCCAGGCGATCTCCAGCACCCGGTTGGGCTCACCGTGGAGCAGGGGCGCCGATCCCGCCGCGCACGCGAGAACGCCCGCCACGACGGCCAGCCGGACAGCCCGTGTCATGGGAACCCCCGTTCCGCTCGGTATGCGACTCAACCATTCTGTTTGACTATCGGCGGATGTGAGCGCTTTTGCCCAGCGATCACGCGTCTGCTGCCGGGAGCTGGAGGCTGGGAAAATCCTGAGATAGGACGCCCATAAGGTGCATATCGGTACCCTCGGAGGCCACGCAGCCGAGTAGGGGAGAGTGCCGGTGATCAGATCCGTCGTGCGGAAGCACCTGTTCTTCGGCCTCGCGCTCGTCGCGGCGGCGCTCGTACGGCTGTGCGCGATGCTCGGCTACCGGCGGGCGATCTGGTTCGACGGCGACTCCTACTCCTACGTCTCCGGAGCGCTGGAGCTGTGGCCGAGCCGGTCGCGCAGCTCGGGATACTCGCTGTTCCTCTGGGCGCTGGAGCCGTTCCACAGCACCACGCTGGTCGTCGCCCTCCAGCACCTGCTCGGGCTGCTGTCCGCCGTCGTGGTCTACGCGCTCCTGCGCAGGTACGGCCTGCCCGGCTGGGGCGCTACCCTGCTCGCGGCGCCCCTGCTCCTCGACGCGTACCAGATCCAGCTCGAACACATGATCATGGCGGACGTGCTGTTCGCGGCGCTCCTGGTGATGGCCGCCGCGATCCTGCTGTGGCGCCCGGTGCTCACGGTCCCCTGGGGCGTCGCCGCCGGGGCGCTCCTCGGGTGCGCGGCGGTCATGCGCACGGTCGGGGTCCCGTTGCTGGTCGTGGTGGTGGTCTGCCTGCTCCTGCGCCGGGCCGGGTGGCGGGGCGTGGTCGCGGCGGCGCTCGCCATGGTCGTCCCCCTCGGCGCCTACGCCACCTGGTACCGCGCGGAGCAGGGCAGCTTCGGGCTGAGCAGCGCCGACGGCACGTACCTGTGGGCGCGGACGATGACCTTCGCCGACTGCTCCGAGATCAGGCCGCCGGCGGCCGTGAGGTGGCTGTGCCCGACGGTCCCGGTGGACGAGCGGATCGCCGCCTCGCGCTACATCTGGACGCCCGGCTCGCCGGTACGGCGGATGCCGATGTTCACCGACGAGGCCAACACCCTCACCCGCCGGTTCGCGCTCCACGCCATCGAGGCACAGCCGCTGGACTACGCGGTGACCGTCTTCCGGGACGCCGTCAAGGCCTTCTCCTGGACGCGGCTGCCGCACCCCTCCGCGAACCTCGTGAAGTCCTACGAGTTCGCCGGCACCCAGACCACCCTGCCCACCTACGAGGTGAAGGACGACCTCACCGCCGCCGAGGCCGCGCGCGACTACGAGGACGGGCCGGCGCAGACCCGGGTCGTGCAGCCGTTCGCGGGCGCGATGGTGGCCTACCAGCGGTGGATCCACGTGCCGGGACCGCTGCTGGGCGTCCTGCTGGCCGTGGGGCTGGCGGGCGTCGTCCTCCAGGCGCGGCGGCGGCGGGCCGACGCGCTCCTCGCCCTGGCGAGCGGGCTCGCGCTGCTGGTCCTTCCGGCGATGACCGCCGACTTCGACCACCGTTACGTGCTCATGGTCCTGCCCTTCGCCGTGCTCGCGACCGGCCTGGCCTTCTCCCGCACGCGGGAGGAAGGCACGCTCCCCCCGGGGTCCGGTGCCGGGGAGAGCGTGGCCGATCGCCGGGCCGAGGTGCGGCCCGGCCGTTGAGGATGGTGGTCGGGAGCGGGTCTGGCCGTTGGTGCCGCTTTTCGGTGGTGGGGACTGCCCGGCCGGGCCTTCCTGAGGCCCGGCCGGGCCGTGGTCTCGCGCTCCCAGGGCAAATCGAGACCACGGTCGAGGGGGCTAGGCGGGCGTGCAGGTCACGGAGGCCGGGACTCCGTTGGCGCCGCTCAGGCTCGCGATGAAGCCGAACGACGTGGACCCGCCGGCCGCCAGGCCGCCGTTCCAGTTGAGGTTCCTCACCGACACGGCCGCTCCGGTCTGCGTGTGGGTGGCACCCCAGATCTGTGTGATCGTCTGGCCGCTGGGGAACGTCCACGCCACGGTCCAGGCGGTGATCGCCGTGCTGCCGCTGTTCCGCACCGCCACGTCGGCCTGGAAGCCGCCCTGCCACGTACTGGTGACCTTGTACGTCGCCGCGCACGCGGTGCCCGCCGTCGGGGTCGGCGTCGGCGTCGGGGTCGGCGTGGGCGTGGGCGTCGGGGTCGGGGTCGGGGTGGGAGTCGGTGTGGGCGAGGGCGTCGGTGTGGGGGTGGGCGTGGGCGTGGGGGTGGGCGTCGGGCTGGGGGTGGGCTGCGCGCCCGGCGGGTCGCCCCAGATCTTGGTGCCGCCCGAGTACAGCGGGATGTTCTGCACGGTGACCGGGGTCGAGCCCGGAGTGGTGGCCACGCCGGTGTACGACCAGTCGTTGGACGGATCCCAGGACCCCGACGAGCTGGCGATGCGGAACTGCGCCTCGCGCCGCGACTCCGACTGGCCGGCGGGCGCGATGGCCGTGCCGGAACAGTCGATCGTGACGTAGTACACCTTGCCCGACACCAGGGTCGGCCCGGTCGGCGGCTTGCACTGGGTGTAGGCCGAGGACAGCGTGATCTGGCTCGGTGTGGTGTCGCCGTCCAGCGTGAAGTAGTACCGGAAGGCGCCGTCAGTCAGCGTGCGGGCGGGCCACGCCGAGTGGTTCACGACCAGCGCCTTGATCTCGGTGTAGGTCGTGCCGGTCGAGTTGACCGAGGCCTGGAGGTAGATCTCCGGTCCGTCGGGCTTCTCGGCGACGGGGAAGTTCGTGAGCGGGGCGCCGCCGTACTCCTTGTAGAGCCGGGCGAGCGCGCCGGTGAAGGCCGCGTTGTAGTCGGTCGCGACCTCGTTCATCACGTAGTCGCTGCGGCTGTCGGTGTAGGCGTCGTTGGCGGTCGTCGGCCCGCCGACCAGCGCGCCGTACAGGATGTGCCTGCTGTCGGCCGGCTCGTTGAGGTTGTTGGACCAGGAGCCGTGCGCCGTGCGGTGGTGCGGGTTCCGCGGCGGGTTCGCGCCGAAGCCGATCATGTAGGAAGACTTGCGAGGGTTGTCGCCCAGCGCGTAGTTGATCTGCCTGACCCCGAAGTCGTGATATCTCGCCTTACGGGTGGCGTCGGTCAGCCAGTCGCTGTAGATGAGCGCGGTGAACGCGGTGTTGGCGGCGTAGCGCAGCGAGCCCCACTGGTCGAGTACGGCCTCACCGCCCGGCGAGTAGTTCACCTTGGCGCCGTTCACGCCGACGGTCCACCAGTCGAGCCAGCGGTTGGCGTCGTCCACGTACTTCTGCTTGCCGGTGAGCTTGGCGAGCAGCACGTACGCGCCGTACGACTTGTCGTCCCAGGCGATCGTCCACTTGTAGGAGCGGGTCGTGCTCTGCGGCTCGGTGCCGAGGTTGTCGTAGTACGTCTCGGCCTTGGTCAGGTACGACGCCTCGCCGGTCGCCCGGTAGAGCCAGATCGCGCCCCAGACCAGCTCGTCGTTGTAGCCGCTCCACGACTGGTAGTACCCGGCCGCGTCGGTGATGCAGTCGCTGTACTTCTTCCTGACGGTGTCGGCGAAGGTGTAGAGCTGCCTGGCGTGCGAGACCAGAGTGTCGGCGTAGGCCGCGTTCGTCGGGCGGAAGACCATCGAGGAGGCCGCCATCGCCGCCGCCGTCTCGCCCGCGAGGTCCGATCCGCCGCACGTCGCGTCGATCTTGTACGAGGGGCGGTTCATCGGCATGACCTCGGCCGGGCCCCACCACGCGTGGTCGGTGCCGCCGTTGCCCACCTGGCCGTAGAGCACGTTCGGCGAGGGGTGCGCCTTGATGAGGTAGTCGTTGACCCACTTCAGGTTGTCGAGCAGGTAGGGGAGCTGTCCCGAGCTCTGGTAGGCGTCGCGGTACTCGACGCCGCCCCAGGCGAGCATGGTCGCGCTGGCAGCCATCGGCAGGCCGAACTTGACGTGGTCGCCCGCGTCGTACCAGCCCCCGGTGAGGTCGAGCCCGGCGTCCTTGCCGTCGTTCATCCCCGAGTCGCCCCGCCACGTGACGCGGTTGGCCGCCGGAAGGTCGCCCGAGCGCTGGGCCTCGTAGAAGAACAGCGACTTCTGCAGCGCCTCGCCGTAGTTGAAGGCGGGCGCCGCCGCGGAGGACGTGAGCACGGGGAAGATGGTGGCCGACGCGACGAGGATCGCCAGGCCGGTGAGCGTGCGTCTGAGGGACATCGATCGCCTCTCGAGCTGGGAACGCTGGTGGAGCTGACACCGGAGCGGTCGTGAGATGGGGGCGAGCGGGGTGCGGTGGGGGTCCGCGGGCTTCCTCCCGGTTACGCCAACGGTGAGTTCGTCTTCACCAGGCGCGG
>NZ_JBEZFH010000212.1:0-13337 GCF_040649355.1 Sphaerisporangium sp. NPDC049002
GACGGCCGCCTCGGCGGCGTCGCCCAGCCCGCCGGGATCGTCGTACGGGCGCAGGGCGGCGACGCGGCGGGCGAACGCGCGCGAGGCGCAGCAGCTCAGCAGCTCCTCCTCGGCCTCCGGAGGGCTGAGCGCGTTGAAGCCTGCCAGGCCGCGTCGAGCGGGTGTCACTTTCGGCATGCCAGCAAGTAGACCGCCACCGGCGGGCGTGGTCCAGCGGCGGGAGCTCCCAAGTGGCCCAACGCATCGTCACGACTTTTCGTGTCATGCTCCAAGTGGTCCGGCCACGAGCCCGGAAAACGGCTTTCCGGACATCCGGCGACCTCCCCTAAGCTGGGTATCACCATGACCGAAACCTCACTCATCGGCGGGCACGCGCTGGTCACAGGCGGTCTGGCCACCGGCGGCCTGCGCTACGCCGCCGAGATCGAAGCGGAGATCATCCAGGTCTTCGTGACCAACCCCCGCGGCTGGGCGCTCGCCGAGGGCAGGGCCGCCGAGGACGCCGCGCTGCGCGAGTCGGGCGTCCCGATGTTCATCCACACGCCCTATCTGGTCAACATGGGCTCCCCGAACGCCGACACCCTGGAGCGGTCCGTCCTGACCATCCGGCACTCGCTCCGGCGGGGCGCCGAGACCGGCGCGCGCGGGGTCGTCGTGCACACCGGCTCGGCGGTGACCCAGCCGAGGGACGCCGCGATGCGCCAGCTCCGCGAGCACCTGCTGCCGCTCCTGGACGAGATCCCGGAGGACGGTCCCGACCTGCTGCTGGAGCCGATGGCGGGCCAGGGCCAGATGCTCTGCGCCACCGTCCAGGACCTTGAGCCCTACCTGTCGGCGCTGGAGTTCCACCCGCGCGCGAACCTCTGCCTGGACACCTGCCACGCCTTCGCCGCCGGGCACGACCTGGCGGCCCCCGGAGGCATGGGGCTCATGCTCGACGCCCTCCACGCGCTCGCTCCGGGGCGGCTCAAGCTGCTCCACGTGAACGACTCCAAGGACGTCTGCGGGTCCAAGAAGGACCGTCACGAGAACATCGGCGCCGGGCACATCGGCGTGGGCGCCTTCGCCGAGCTCCTGCGCCACCCGGTCGCGGCCGGGGTCCCGCTCTGCATCGAGACCCCCGGCAAGGCCGAGAAGCATCGCGAGGACATCGCTCTGCTGAAGAAGCTCCGCGACGGGGGCTGAGCCGCACGGGGGACCCGTACCGCGATGGCGGGGTGCTCGCTCAGGGGATCCGGCCGCCCCCCTTTGGGCCGGATCACCTGTGGGGCCTCGCGGCCGTCCGGCGAACACCCCGCCTCGCCGAGGCCGACGGGCCCTACCCCCCGGTAAGGGCCCGGCGACCTTTGGCGACCGCCGGATGCGCGCGTGGGCGCGGAAGTCCGGCGATCGCCATCGGTTCCGCGTATCCAAGGTCTTTCCGGCCCATGGGGCGGGTGTCCCCCCCGGTTACGCAGTGTGGCTCTTCGACGCGGATGACATTACGGTGGGTCATCGGGGTCATGTGGCCCGCTTGGACGGCCTCTCGCCAAGCGGTCAGTAGCCAGCGATATGCGGAACGTGCCGGCGCGACGAGCGGCGCCTCCGCACCGACGAGCGGCACACCGGGGGCTCGCGTCGGACCTTCTCACAGGCCCGGAGGACGCGGACGTCCTCACGGGTCGCGGGAAAATCGGTCACGGACCCGGGGAGACGCGGACGTCCTCACGGGTCGCGGCGGAGACGGTCACGGGCCCGGTGCGACCGGGTGGGCGCCGAACGGCAGGGCGCCGGCCGCGAGCGCGTCTGCACCCATCGGCAGGGCGGCGCGGGACTGCCGTACGAGCTGCTCGCGGACGCGGCGGGTGTGCCTCCGGCTCACGGGCAGGGTCGTGGCGCCGACGCGGAGCACGATGCGGCCCTCGTCGAAGCGCATCTCGGTGACGTGACGCGCCGACACGAGCGTGCTGCGATGGATCCGGATGAAGCCCGATGAGCCCCAGCGGCGCTCCAGTGCGGCCAGGGACATGCGCACCAGATGGGTGCCCTCGGCGGTGTGCAGGCGCACGTAGTCGCCGCTGGCCTCGGCGTAGGTGACGGCGTGCTGGGGGACGAAGCTGGTGCGCCCGCTCAGCTCGACCGGGATCACGTCGTCCATCGCGGCCTCGGCCGCCGACGGGCCGTACGTGGCCGATTCGAGGCGCCTGACGGCCTCGGCGACCCGGTCGGGCCTGAGCGGCTTCAGCAGATAGTCGACGGCCTCCAGCTCGAACGCCTGCACCGCGCGGTCGTCGTGCGCGGTGACGAACACCAGCTTCGGCGGGCTCGGGAAGGCGCCGATCAGCCTGGCCAGGTCGAGGCCGTCGAGACCGGGCATGCGTATGTCGAGGAACACGCTGTCGAGCCGCTCTCCGGCGCCGATCATGGCGACCATGTCCTGCAGCGCGGCGACGCCGTCTGAGGCCGTGAGCACCTGCTCGACGCGGTTGTCCTGCCGGAGCAGGTAGGCCAGCTCCGACAGCGCGTGCACTTCATCGTCAACCGCCAGGACACGGAGCATGAGGACAACGCTGCCGCCCGGAGCACCTCCCGGGCAAGCCCCATCTCAACATTGTGTGATGGTCTGAATCCGTTTAGTTGTGTCTTGGTCGGATTTTCGGGACGCGCATGCGGACCGTCGTCCCCTCGCCGGGAGCGGTGTCGATGACCAGCCCGTACTCCTGGCCGTAGATCTGGCGCAGCCGCACGTCGACGTTCGCCAGGCCGATTCCCCCGCTGTCGCCGCTCGGCGGCTCGCCGTCGAGCATCTCCCTGATCCGCTCGGGGTCCATGCCCGCGCCGTCGTCCTCGACGGTGATGTGGACCTCGTTGCCCACGTCGCGGACCACCACGCTCACCTCGCCCGACCCGCCGCCGCGGCGTATGCCGTGGGTGATGGCGTTCTCGACGAGCGGCTGGAGGCACAGGAACGGCACGGGCACCGGCAGCACCTCGCGCATGACGTCCACGACGAAGCGCAGCTTGTCGCCGAACCGCGCCCGCTCCAGCAGAAGGTAGCGGTCGACGCAGGTCAGCTCGTCGGACAGGGTGGTGAAGTCGCCCGCGCGGCGCAGGGCGTGCCGCGCGAAGTCGGCGAAGTCCAGCAGCAGCTCGCGGGCCCGGTCGGGGTCGGTCCTGGTGAACGAGGCGATCGTGGCCAGCGAGTTGCAGACGAAGTGCGGCGAGATCTGCGCCCGCAGGGCCCGTGTCTCGGCGTCCAGCGCCCGCCGCCGCGTGGCGTCCAGCTCGGCGAGCTCCAGCTGGCCCGACGCCCACTGCCCCACCTCGGTCGCCGCCCGTACGAGCGCCGCGCTCACCTGGGAGTCGTAGGCGGCCAGGGAGCCGATGACCCGCCCGTCGACGGTGAGCGGCACCACGACGCCGCTGCGGATGGCGCAGTCCTCCGCCTCGCAGAACAGCTCGTCGCCCGCGACCAGGTGCGGCCTCCCGCCGGCCAGGACGCCGTGCACGTGGCCCAGCAGGTCGCGGGTGCGCGCCTCGCCCGGGGCCTCCCAGGCGCCGTCCCAGGCCAGCACCTGATCGGTGGTGGTCACGGCGAGGCCCTCGGTGCCGAGAAGGGCGCGCAGGTGGCGTACGGCCCTGCGGGCGGAGTCGCGGGCGAGACCGGCCCTGAGGTAGGGCGCGGCCATCGCGGCGAGGTGAAGAGTGGTGAAGGTGGCGTTGTCGGCCTGGTCGTCGTGCCCGGCGTCGGCGCCGCGGCGGCCCAGGGCGTACCCCGCGAGACCGCTCAGAACGCATAACAGTGCCCAGCCGGTAAGGAACATGCGGGCAACCGTAATAGGTCACCTGATGTGATCGTGCCCGAACTCTGCGGAACCCTACGAAGGACCGTCTCCGGGGTCCTCCTGGTAGGCATAACGCTGTTCACGCCACGGATCGCCCAGGTTGTGGTAGCCGCGCTCCTCCCAGAACCCCCGGCGGTCGGCCAGCAGGTACTCCACGGCACGCACCCATTTCACGCTCTTCCAGGCGTAGAGGTGGGGGACCACGACGCGGACCGGAAACCCGCGCTCGGACGTCAGCGGCTTCTCGTCGAGCTCCATGGCGAAGATCGTGGAATCGCGGTCGAAGTCGTCGATGCGGAGGTTGGCGCTGTAGCCGTACTCCCCCCAGATCATGATGTGGCTGACCCCCGCCGCCGGAGGGGCCGCCTCCATCAGGGTCTTGGCCGACACGCCGCCCCATTCGTTCCCCATGATCGAGAACTTGGTGACGCAGTGGAAGTCGGCGACGACGGTCACGCGGGGCAGGGCGGAGAACTCGGGCCAGGTGAACCGGATCTCCTCGCCCGAGGCGGTGGCCCCGAACACCGACATGTTCCAGCGCTCGGGCCGGAACTGCGGAACCCGGCCGTAGTGGATGACCGGGCGGCCACGTGGGATGTACTGCCCGGGGGGCAGTCGGGTTTCCTCGGTTGGATCCGGCACGCAGCAATCCTGCCACCGCGCTCTTGACCGCGTGTCATCGGCACCCCGCGGATTCCCGGCGCCGGGTGCGCGATTTGGGCCGATGAGGCATGCGCTATGATTTTGGCGATGCGTACTGTATTCGAGTTTTGGTATGGCGACGGACCCGTGGAGCGGACCGTTCGCCGTCGGATGCTGCGCTGACAGGCAAACGTCGACGAAGGCCCCGGGTCCCAAAGGACCCGGGGCCTTCGTCGTTCTCCAGGCGGTTCTCATCGAGAAGGGGCACCATCATGGTCATCGTCATGTCTCCCGAAGCCGGTCAACGGGAAGTCGACGCCGTCGTCGACCTGGTCGTCACGGCGGGAGGCGAGGCCTTCGTCAGCCGTGGCGTGAACCGCACGATCATCGGCCTCGTCGGGGACATAACGCAGTTCGGCACCCTGAACCTGGGAGGCATGCCCGGCGTGGCCGACGTCATCCGCGTGTCGGTGCCCTACAAGCTGGTGAGCCGGGAGAACCACCCCGACAGATCGACCGTGCGGGTGGCGGGGGTGCCGATCGGGCCCGACACCGTCACCCTGATCGCCGGCCCCTGCGCGGTCGAGACGCACCAGCAGACGCTGGAGGCGGCGCGCATGGCCAGGGCGGCGGGGGCCAGCCTGCTGCGCGGCGGCGCGTACAAGCCCCGCACGTCCCCGTACGCCTTCCAGGGGCTCGGCGAGGCGGGCCTGCGGATCCTCGCCGACGTGCGCGAGGAGACCGGCCTGCCCATCGTCACCGAGGTCGTGGACGCCCACGACGTCGAGCTGGTCGCCTCCTACGCCGACATGCTCCAGGTCGGCACCCGCAATGCCCAGAACTTCGCGCTGCTGCAGGCCGTCGGGGCGGTCGGCAAGCCGGTCATGCTCAAGCGCGGCATGAACGCCACCATCGAGGAGTGGCTCATGGCGGCCGAGTACATCGCCCAGCGCGGCAACCTCGACATCGTGCTGTGCGAGCGCGGCATCCGCACCTTCGAGACCGCCACCCGCAACACCCTGGACGTCTCCGCCGTGCCGGTGGCCCAGCGGCTGTCGCACCTGCCGGTCATCGTCGACCCATCGCACTCCGGCGGTCGCCGCGACCTGGTGCTCCCGCTGACGCGCTCCGCGATCGCCGTCGGGGCCGACGGGGTGATCATCGACGTCCACCCGCGTCCCGAGCAGGCCCTCTGCGACGGCCCTCAGGCGCTCGTGGACGGCGACCTGGAGGAGCTGGCCCGCGTCATGCGCGACTTCCCGCCCCTGATGAACCGCGTGGCCGCCGCGCTCACCCCGGTAGCGTAGGCGTCCGCCCCGCGAGGGGGCGGCCCCGGGGCGCCCTCCCGCGCCGCTCGCCGCGCTAGGCGCCGTCCGCGCCCATGGCCACAGCGGCCCCGGCCAGCTCGGGCCTGGGGCCGGAGTCCTCGATCTTGTACTCCTGGACGGAGTCGGCGAGCTGGACCGCGAGCTCCTCGGCGTCCAGGCGCTTCTCGATCTGCCGCAGGTCGGCGATGCGGGCGTGGGTCTCGACCCGGCGCGGGGTGAGCAGGGTGCAGCAGTCCTCGTCGGGGAGCTCGGAGATCTCCAGGGTGCCGATGCGGCGGGCCTCCGCCATGATCTCGGACTTGTCCATGCCGATGAGGGGCCGCAGGATCGGCATGCTCACGGCGTCGTCGAGCGCGGTGATGTTCTGCAGGGTCTGCGAGGAGACCTGGCCCAGCGAGTCGCCGGTGACCAGCACGGCGCGCCGCAGGCGGTGGGCGACCTCCTCGGCGGTCTTGAGCATGAGACGCCGCTGGGCGACCACCTGGAGGCGGTCGGCGCCGGAGGTCTTCAGCGACTGCTGCGCCTTGCCGAACGGCACCACGAACAGCCGGGCCCTCACCTGGTACTTGCTCAGCGCGCGCACCAGGGCGTACGCCTTGTAGATCGACTCGGACGTGGTGAACGGGATGCCCGAGAAGTGCAGGAAGTCGACCTGGAGCCCTCGGCGGAGCATGCGGTAGGCGGCGACCGGCGAGTCGATGCCGCCCGACATCAGCACGAGGCCGCGCCCGCTGGTGCCCACCGGAAGACCGCCCTGGCCCGGAAGGCCGTCGGTGAAGACGAACACCTCGTCCCTGTCGACCTCGATGTGGACGGTGAGCTCGGGGTTCTTCAGGCGGACGGGCAGGCCGTACTTGTCGTTGATCTCGCCGCCGACCATGCGGTCGAGCTCGTTGGAGCGGAGGGGGAAGCGCTTGTCGCGGCGGCGCGAGCGCACCGCGAACGTCGCCTTGCGCTCGACCTCGGGGCGGCCGGCGACCAGTTCCAGGGCGGCGGCGGTGACGGCGTCGGGGTCCTTGGCGACCCGCCAGGCGCGGTGGATCCACACCAGGCCCATCACGTCGGTGAGCCGCGCGGCGATGGCGTCGGCCGTCTCGACGCCCGTGCCCTCGGGCAGCAGGATCGCGATGACACCGTGGCGCTGGCGGACGTCGACCTTCACGCCGGAGCTCTTCAGCGCGGACTTGATGTTCATCTGCAACTGCCGCTCGAACAGCTCGCGGTTCTTGCCCTTGAGGACGACCTCACCCAGTTTGAGCAGGACGCAGGGCTCGCCCAGAGCTGACGGGGGCACGACGGACATGGGGTTGCCTCCGGGCGGTGGTGGGAGTCGGAGTCGGGCTGCGTGCCGCGCGGAAGGTCGTTCCTGCGCAGGGCACCCTTCAATTTATCCCGGATGGCGGGGTCCCGGACCCCTCACACCGGATCCGCGCCCCCGCGCGCCCCTTCCTCGCCCCCCGGAAGACCCCGCCGTCAGGCCCGTACGCCCGAGGGCCCGGAGCACCGCCCCCGGCCGTCACGGCACGGGGGTGGTGCGGATGAGGCGGGACGATCAGCCGAAGAAGACCTCGGCCTCCTCGTAACGGGACGGGGGCACGGTCTTGAGCTCGGAGGTCGCGGCGTCCAGGCTCACCCGGACGATGTCAGTGCCGCGCAGCGCGACCATCTTGCCGAAGTCGCCGTCGTTGGCGGCGTCGATGGCCTGCAGGCCGAAGCGGGTGGCGAGCACCCGGTCGAACGCGCTCGGGGTGCCACCACGCTGGACGTGGCCGAGCACCGTGGTGCGGGCCTCCTTGCCGGTGCGCTTCTCGATCTCGTGGGCGAGCAGCTCGCCGATGCCGCCGAGGCGGACGTGGCCGAACGCGTCGAGCTCGCCGGCCTGGAGCGCCATCTGGCCCTCGATCGGGTGCGCGCCCTCGGCGACCACGATGATGGGCGAGTAGCGGGTCTTGAAGCGGCTCTCGACGTACTCGCAGACCTTGTCGATGTCGAAGGGCTTCTCGGGGATCAGGATGACGTTGGCGCCACCGGCCATGCCGGCGTGCAGCGCGATCCAGCCCGCGTGGCGGCCCATGACCTCGCAGATCAGCGCGCGGTGGTGCGACTCGGCCGTGGTGTGCAGGCGGTCGATCGCCTCGGTGGCGATGTTGACGGCCGTGTCGAAGCCGAAGGTGTAGTCGGTCGCGTTGAGGTCGTTGTCGATCGTCTTCGGCACGCCGACGACGTTGACGCCGAGGTCGAACAGCTGCTTGGCCACGCCCAGCGTGTCCTCGCCGCCGATGGCGATCAGCGCGTCGACCCCGCCGTCGGCGAGGTTCTTCTTGATGCGGTCGACGCCGCCCTCGATCTTGATGGGGTTGGTGCGCGAGGAGCCCAGGATCGTGCCGCCGCGCGGGAGGATGCCCCGCACGGTCTGGATCTCCAGCGGCATCGTCTCGCCCGAAAGGGGGCCGCGCCAGCCGTCGCGGAACCCCACGAACTCGTGGCCGTAGACGCCGATGCCCTTGCGGACGACGGCACGGATGACGGCGTTGAGCCCGGGGCAGTCGCCGCCCCCTGTAAGCACTCCGATACGCATGGCGGGTTCCTCCCGATGGGGTACACAGTCAGACTATGTTGAGCTCCGCGGGCTCCAGAATGCTTTCGTCGCATCGCCGGCGCGGCCACCAACGCAGAGCATTGTGCCCCAGCGGCCAACATTGGTCTAGACCAAGTGGTGGAGCGGCGTCTACACCGCCACGGCGAGCACGCACGAGGGGCTGCCGACCTTGAACGTCTCACCGGTGGGGGTGGGGACGCCGTCGTCGATCTGGAGCGTCGCCACGGCGTCGGAGCGCTGGTTGGCGACATACATGTGCTCCCCCGCGACCGCGAAGTGCCGGGGCCACAGCCCGCCCGAGTCTACCTCGGCCACCCGGGACGGCACGGCGTCCTCCACTCCGAAGACGGCGATGGTGTCGGGGCCGCGGTTGGCGACGTAGAGGTGGCGGCCGTCCGCCGACATCTCGATGTGGGAGACGTGGTTCGGGCCCTTCGCCTCGCTGGCCGGCACGCGTCCGATCGCGCGCCACTCGGCGTCGTAGACCGTGATCATGCCGTCGAGCTCGCCCGCGACGTACCACCGGCCCTCGTGGTGGACCATGTGGCGCGGGCCGCTGCCGGGCGCCAGCCGTGCCGGGCCCTCGGGATGCAGGTCGGGCTCGGTGCCGAGAAGGTAGCGGCGGACCTCGTCGGTGCCGAGGTCGGAGACGTGGAGCGCCCGGCCGGGGCCGAAGACGGCCTGGTGGGCGTGGGGCTCGGCCTGACGGGAGGGGTCGGGCCCATGACCCTGGTGGGGGAAGAGCCTCGGCCGCCCGTCGAACAGGCCCGAACTGCCGAGCCGGTACATCGCGAGCGTGCCGTCGCCGTAGTTGGCGACCGCGAGCCAGGTGCCGGTGGGGTCGACGGCCAGATGGCAGGGATAGGACCCGCCGCTCGTGCCGTCGGCGAGCAGGCCGGGGCCGTACGGGTCGGCGGAGTAGGCGGCCACGCCGCCCTCCTCGCGCTCCAGCACCGCGTACAGCACGGGCAGCCGGGGGTGCAGGGCGAGGAAGGACGGGCCGGGCGCGGCGGTCTCGGCCAGCGCCTTGAGCACGCCGCCCTCCTCCCTGCGGACCACGGTCAGCCCGGTACCCGACCCGCCGGTCTCGGGTGTGTATCCGCCGATGTAGAGCACGTCGTACCCCGAAGTCATGTGATCGACAATAGCGCCTTGGACCTACTTCGATCTTGACAGGGGCGCGCCGGGGCCCTCGCCACGGTCCCGATTCTCGGTGCGGGGGCCCAAGTGGCACAAGTCGCCCGGTCCGCGTCACGGTCTGGATCTTCGAGCCCGGACATGCTTGACTGAGGCAACAAATCAGTTGATCGGAGCAACGATGGACGAGCTCGTCACCGGGATCCGCGCCTTCAACCGCTTCTACACCCGCGTCATCGGGGTGCTCGGGGCCGGGATGCACGACACCCCGTACTCCCTGACGGAGGCGAGGGTCCTGTTCGAGCTGGACCGGCGGGACGAGATGGAGACCGGCGAGCTGCGGCGGCTGCTCGGCCTGGACGGCGGGCACCTCAGCCGGATGCTCGCCCGTTTCGAGGCCGGCGGGCTGGTCACGCGGGAGCGCTCGGCCGCGGACGCCCGGCGCCAGGTCGTCCGGCTGAGCGAGGCGGGCAAGGTCACCTTCGGGGCGCTCGACGAGGCCTCGGCCGCCGCGGTCCGCGACATGATCTCGCCGCTGGGCGAGGAGGACCGCCGCCGCCTGATGTCCGCCATGACCACCGTCCAGGAGATCCTCGGCGAGGCCCCCAAGCCGGAGCCGTACGTCATCCGCCCGCCGCGCGCGGGCGACCTCGGCTGGGTGGTACACCGGCACGGCGTGCTGTACGCCCAGGAGTACGGCTGGGACGAGACGTTCGAGGCCATGACCGCCCGCATCGTCGCCGACTACGTCCACGGCCACGACCCGAAGCGCGAGGCGGGCTGGATCGCCGAGGTCGGGGGCGAGCCCGCCGGGTCGATCTTCTGCGTCCGGAGGGACGACCGCACGGCCCAGCTCCGGCTGCTGCTGGTCGAGCCGTCCGCGCGTGGCATGGGAGTCGGCGGACGGCTCGTCGAGGAGTGCCTGGCGTTCGCCGGCAGGGCCGGGTACGAGCGCGTCGTCCTCGTCACCGTCGACGTGCTGGCGGGGGCGCGGCGCATCTACGAGCGGGCGGGCTTCCGGCTCGACGAGCAGCACACCGAGCACGACTGGGGGGCTGAGCTGACGATCCAGACCTGGTCCCGCGACCTCTGAAGCACCTGGCCGGGACCCGAAGCACCACGGCGAGCCCCCGAAGCACCGGAAGCGGGACTCGGAGCGCCACGGCGAGGCTCCGCGGAAAGACCGGGCAAAGGGCGGGTCTCGCCCGTTCGCGGCGCGCCCGGGACCGGCCCGGCGTCTGAGACCATCCAGCGAGCCCCGATCAGCACGGCACCAGCACGAGACCAGCCAGCAGGGCGGGCACCGCGCCGGCACGGCCCGGCGGTCGAGGGGCGCGGAGCCCGGCCAGGGGAGCCCGCCGATGACCTCGATGATCGTTTCCGCTCCGCCCGCTCCGGCGATCAGGAAGCGCAAGGCCCTCGTCTTCCTCGATCGCGAGAGCGGGCCTGGACCGGGACCGGCGGGCGGGCCCGACCGCAGGCTGGTCCACGCCCTCACCGCCCAGGGGTACGCGGTCGAGACCGCCGGCTGCGACGCGGGCGACCACCGGCGGGTCGGCTCCTTCCTGGACGCCGTCGAGCCCGGCGACCTGCTCCTGGTCCGCTGGTCCACCGAGTCGGGGTGGGGGCGGCGCGAGTTCGGCGCGCTGATGGGCGAGTTCTCCCGCCGGGTCGAGCGGTCGGACGGCGCGGCGCTGCTGCTGGTCGTCGACTTCGGGTGGCTGATCACGGCGAACCCCGGCCGGCCCCACGAGACCCGGGGCCGCCTGCGGGTCAGCGGCGAGCCCGTGGCGGCCGCCGCCGCCCTGACCACGAGCGCGACCATGCCGGGGGAACGGCCCGGCCGCACGGTCTCCCTCACCGAGATCATGGCCGACGGCATCCTGTCGGGCGAGGCGGACCTCGACCGGGACGGCACCGTCTCGGTCGGCGACCTCTACCGGTACGCGGAGGAGCGGTGCGCGGAGCTCGGCGCCGACCGGCGGCCCTACCTGCTCACCTACGGCGAGGGCGAGCTGATCGGCGTCGCCTCCGCGCGTGAGTCCGTAAACGACCTCGGCGCCGCCTTCGGGACCGCTCTCGCCCGCCTCGCCGTCGCGGGCGACGCCGTGCCGCCCGTCTCGGCCGCCGAGCTGGTGAGCAGGATCTACGACGTCCACCTCGGCGAGGACGCCAGGCGGCTGCTGCGCCGCGCGACCCTGCTGGCCGAGGACGAGCCGCTCACGTCCGAGATCGCCGCGTTGCTCGACGAGGGCGCCGCCTCCGGCGAGGCGGTGCGGGAGCTGGCGCGGTGGGGCCTGCTCGGGCAGGGCCGGCCGTTCTCCGACCCCGCGGTCCGCGGGGCCGTCACCGGACGGCTGGACCCCGAGGAGCTGTCGCGGGTGTCCGGCCTGCTGCGCCGGTGGCGTGCCGCCCGCCGCGGCGCGCGGCCCCGCACCCGGCTGACCGGCGACCGGTGGACCATCAACGACAGGCTCGGCCATCGGGTCCACGCCGAGGCCATCGCGGCGTTCGTCCGCCATCCCGACACGCGGCCCCCGCTGACCATCGGCATCAAGGGGCCCTGGGGGGCGGGCAAGACCTCGCTGATGCGCATGGTGCAGGATCTGCTGGATCCGGGCGCCGCCGAGGACCGGCCCGCCGAGATCCACCTCAACCGGCACCGCCGTACGCCGGAGGAGGTGACCAACGCGGAGGTGCTCGCGCGGTCCAAGGTCCCCGAGGAGGGCCGCGCGGAGTACGCGGTGCCCGGCGAGCTGCCGCTGCGGCACGCCGACTGGCGGCCGACCGTCTGGTTCAACCCGTGGATGTACCAGAGCGGCGAGCAGGTCTGGGCGGGGCTGGCCCACGAGATCATCACCCAGGTCACCGGCCGCCTGCCCCGAGGCGAGCGCGAGCGCTTCTGGCTGACGCTCAACCTGTCGCGGATCGACAGGGAGGCCGTCCGGAGGCGGGCCTACCGGCTGGCCGCCACCCGCCTGCTGCCGGTGGCCCTGGCGTTCTGCGCCACCCTGCTGTTCTGCGCCGCCGCCCTGGCCGCCGGGGCCCTGGTGCCCGCGCTGGGCTCCTTCCTGCGCGGCACGGCGGCGGCCGTCGGGTCCGGGGGCTCGCTGGTCCTGCTGGCCGCGACGGCCGTACGGCTGGCGCGGTTCCTCGGCGAGTCGGCCGACACCGCGTTCCGCAGGCTGGTCCGCCAGCCGGACCTGCTGGGCGTGTCCCCCGAGCTGGTCAAGGAGCTGACCCCCGACCCTGGCTACCGGTCCAGGACCGGGTTCCTGCACCTGGTGCAGACGGACATGCGCAGCGTGCTCGGCATGGTGGCCACCGAGGAGCGGCCCCTGGTGGTGTTCGTGGACGACCTCGACAGGTGCTCGCCCGGTACGGTCGCGCAGGTCATCGAGGCGGTGAACCTGTTCCTGGCCGGGGAGTTCCCCAACTGCGTGTTCGTGCTGGCCATGGAGCCCGAGGTCGTGGCGGCGCACGTGGAGGTGGCCTACCGCGACCTCGCCCGCACGCTGCCCGCGGCCATGGAGGAGCGTTCGGGTCTCGGGTGGCGGTTCCTGGAGAAGATCGTGCAGTTGCCGCTCAGCGTGCCGCTGCTGGACGACGGGGAACGGGTCCCCGCCTTCCTCCGCACCCTGCTCGACGTCCCCGCCGCGCCGTACGGCGGGCGGGCGGGCGCCCAGGACGGCGGCGAGGGCCCCGCCGGGCAGGCCCGTCCCCCGCAGCCCGATCCGGAGCTGGTCGACCGCCTTGAGGCGGCCATCAGGGCGCAGGGCCCGACCGCCGACGACCTCGACGCGGTCG
>NZ_JBEZFH010000213.1:0-13065 GCF_040649355.1 Sphaerisporangium sp. NPDC049002
CGCCGCTTGGGCTTCGGCACCTCGACGACCTGCGCGACCGGCTCCGCGGCCTTCTCCTCGGTCTTCTCCTCGTCACGACGAGCCTCCCGGGGGGTCTTCGCCTGGTGAAAGTTTCGCGCCGGGACATATGGGATCTTCGGCGGGCTCGGCGTCCGCATAGGGGTTTCCTGTGGTCGCACCGCCGTTCCGGGGCACGTTCCCCGAAGCGAATCCGAAGGTAAGGTCACACTTCGGCAAGATCGAGTCGCACCGACTCGCGCGGTCATGAGGGTCGGGTAGTGTTACGCGAACGTGACGTCTTTCCAAGGGATACCCATGCGCCGACTGGCCGTTCTCGCCGCCTTGCCGTTGCTGTTCGCCGCCGCCTGCGGCGGTAACAACGGCGACGTCACCGCCAAGACCGGGGCCTCGCCCACCGGGGTGAAGGTGGCGGGAGAGTTCGGGAAGAAACCGCAGGTCACCTTCCCCGCGGGCAAGCCGCCCGCGACCTCGTCGGCGCAGACGATCTCCGAGGGCCAGGGCAACGTGGTCAAGGACGGCGACGCGGTCGTCGCCAACCTCACCGCCTACAGCTGGGACGGCAAGAGCAACGCGGCCTCGGGCTCCACCTACGACGACGGCGCCCCTCAGCTCATCAAGGTCGACTCCAAGCTCCCCTCCGTGGTGCACAAGGCCTTCCAGGACAGCAAGCCCGGCGGCCGGTTCGTCGCCGTCGTCGCCAAGGACAGCCTGACCGCCGACCAGGTCGAGCAGGCCAAGTCACAGGGCGCCGACACCTCGATCGCCAGCGTCTACGTCGTCGACGTGATGGGCGTGCCCACGGCCAAGGCCGCCCAGGGCACCGCCACCGACCCGGCGGTCAAGGGCGTCACGCTGGAGAACCCCGGCGGAGACCAGGCTCCCAAGCTGACCACCAAGACCAGCGAGTCCGCGCCCAAGGGCCTCGTCGCCAAGACCGTGATCAAGGGCTCGGGCCCCGTGGTCAAGACCGGTCAGACCATCCTCGTGCACTACACCGGCAAGATCTGGGGCTCCGACAGCGAGTTCGACAGCAGCTGGAGCCGTGGCGAGCCGGTGATGTTCCCGATCGGCGTCGGCAAGGTCATCAAGGGCTGGGACCAGAGCCTGGTGGGCGTCCCGGTGGGCAGCCGGGTGCTGGTGTCGATCCCGCCGGACCTCGGGTACGGCAAGGCGGGCTCAGGCGACAAGATCAAGGGCACCGACACCCTGGTCTTCGTGGTCGACGTCCTCGGCGCCTACTGACCCCTCCGCGCCTCCCGCTTCGCTCGCCGCGGCCGTCCTCCCGCCCTTCCCGGGCACGGGGGTACGGCCGTCCGGCTTTCCCGGCGCGGGCCCCGCGGGCTAGGCGATCTCCCAGTGCTGGTCGGCGATATTGATGGCCACGTCCAACTGACCGCCGAGAGCCTCGGCGTAGGCCGCCAGCGTGGACACCTGCCACCACCGCCGACACGCCGTTCTCGATGGCCGAGACGCGCTTCTGACCGACCCCCATCCGCTTGGCCACCACCTGCTGCGTGAGGCCCAGACGCTTACGGATCTCTCCAAGACGAAGCCCCGCGATGCGGCGCGATGCGCGCCGCTCGATCTCTGCCATCTCGCCGGGCGAGTCGAAGATCTCGGCGAGGGCTTCGTTGTCTGGCTTACTCACTTCTCCCCCTGCTCGGCTAGCCATTGACCGGCACAGCCGGGGCGCTGGCCCGGCTGGGAGGCGTTGGCGTCTAGCGGCCCGGCTCGGGGTCGAGCCAGGCCAGGTGCAGGCCGAGCCGGTCCGCCACCCGGTCAGGGCTCGACCAGCACCCATGAGGTCTGCCCTTGGCGGTGATCGTCGCTGCCGTGCCGCCGGGCAGTCGCACCCCGTACAGCTCCACGCCGCCCTCGTCTCCGTACTCCTCGTCGGTGTAACGCAGCAGCGCGAACAACCGCGCCCGTTCCTCCACCCTCAACCGAGGGACGTCCGCACCTTCCTCGCCCGCGTCGTGGTAGACAGTCCGCAGGCTGGAATCGGGTCGCTGATCCATCGGGTCACCCCTTTCTCCGGCCCTGGCCGGGACGGGCACAGCCATCGCACGCCAACCCGTCCCGGCCTCGGCCTCTTCTTCTTTGACTGCGCTGTGTGATGCGAGTGTTACAGATAGCGTGGCATCAATTCGGGAGCTGTGCAAGATTGGCTTCGACGGAAATTGTAATTAGTTGAATTTGTATGCTACGTCCGATTGAAGCATTAGGTTGGAGAGGTCATGGGTGCCAGAAAAGGGCCGACACTTCGCGCCCAGTGGCTCGGCAAGCAACTGCGCGAACTACGCGAAGCGGCGAAGCTCACCCTGAAAGACGCCGGAGACTACATCCAGCGCGACCAGTCGTCGCTCAGCCGCATGGAGCAGGGGATCACGCCCATGCGTGTCCCCGACGTACTGACCCTGCTCAATCTCTACGGCGTGAGCGACGTCAACCTCCGCGACGGAATGGAACGCCTCAGCCGCGACATCTGGCAGAAGAACTGGTGGGATGCCTACGCCGACGCGTTCACAGGCCGCATCATCGATCACGCTTGGCTTGAGTCCCGCGCCCGAGAACTGCACTCGTATGACGCGATGGTGGTTCCAGGACTCCTCCAGACCCGTGAGTACGCCGAAGCGGTGATCCGTGCGGCAGACCCGAGTAAGCCGCGAGAGCGGATCCAGCTCTGGGCCGATTTCCGGTTGAATCGGCAGCAGGTGCTGGGCGGGGATACGCCTCTGCGTCTATCGGTGACTCTCGATGAGGCGGTGTTGCATCGGGAGGTCGGTGGTGTGGACGTGCTGCGCGGTCAACTTCTGCATCTCATCGATGTGGCGGCGCGGCCGAACATCGACATCCGCGTGCTGCCCTTCGGGGCAGGCGCCAGTGCCAGCCCAGAAGGACCCTTCACAATCTTTGACATGTCTGGTCCATACCCTGATGTCGCTTATATCGAGACGCGAGCGGGTGTGCTATACGTCGAAGGGGACGAGGTGGAACACTTTGCTCAAGCGTACGATCGCCTTCGCGAGTCCGTACTCTCGCCCGACGATTCGGTGGCGATTATCAGGAGCGCGGTAGAAAAGGCAGCCTGACCCAGATGGAGGCATACAGAGTGGCCATCCCCGAGGAGATTTCTGGTGCCGCCTGGCGTATCAGTACGTGGAGCGCCAATGGAGGTGGCGAATGTGTCGAGGCCGGGCCGCTGGCTGACGGCACCGGGCGGGTGGCCGTACGCCACAGTCGGCGCCCGGACCGCGAGGTGATCCTCTACACTCGCGGCGAATGGGAAGCCTTCGTCGCCGGCGTCAAAGCCGGCGAATTCGACTTCTTCACGGGCTGACCTGGGCGGGGCGCCCGAGGTCGGCATGGAGCCCGCCAGGTGTTCGGACGGGAGAGCATAGAACCATGAACGATCTCGTGAGATTCACGATCCCGGCCGGTTTCATCTCGTCGCGAGTCGCCCTGACCACCGAGGAACTGGTGTGCGGATACAGAAAGGGCTGGCTTTCGTCGACGGCGCTCGCCGAACTCGCCAGGGACGGGTTCGGCGACCTGCCCGATCTGCCGACCGAGGAGGAGATGCCGTATCTCCTGCCGAGCGAGGTCGAGGAGAAGGTGAGGGCGGCCGTCTCCGCGCGCGACGACGTGGACTGTGCCGATCCGGAGCTCGGCAAGGTCTGGCGGTATCTGGCGCTGGCGCGGCTCAACGAGCGCCGGGCCACGATCTCCGGCTTCTGGGACGTCATCGAGATGATGTGGTCCGATCTCGGTTACCCGGAGGAGATGGAGCCGTTCATCTACCACATCCCCCCGCCTCCGGGTGAGGAGTTCGGCGAGCCGGCCATGCTACGGCGGCTGGAGTCCCACCTGTCGGAGCGGGCGGATTGGTACAGGACCCGCGGGGACGCTCAGCGGGTGCGGTAGACGTCGGCGCGATGGTCGACGCGTACGACGTGGACGACCCGCGTGGTCTCGTCGATGCGGTAGACGACCCTGTAGGCGCCGCGTCTGGCGGAGTGGTACTTGCTCAGTTCCCGCGTGAGGGGCTTTCCGACTCGCTGGGGGCTGTCCAGAAGCGGGCCCGTCAAAAATTCTGTAACCGCGGTCGCGACCGCCAGTGGCAGTCCGCGTGGGGGACCTTCGACGAGCGCCCGGCGCGCCGACGGCGCCAGCGACAAAGCGTACGCTTCGTCGCTCACGCGTCCGCCTGCTCGATGCGCGCCCGTTCGGCCATCAGGCGGCGCAACTCATCGGCGCCGATCGCCTCACCACGGGAGATCTCGGTCTCGGCCGCGCGAATCTCCTCGTACGCTCCCGGAGTCGACAGCAGATCCAGGGTCTCTTCCAGTGCCTCCAGGTCGGACACCGACATGATGACCGCCTCTGGACGGCCGTTACGCGTGATCACGATACGTTCGTGGGTGTCGCGGACCTCATCCAGCACCGCGGACAGCCGCGCTTTGGCATCAGCCAATGGAATCGTCGTCATGACCTGAATTATAGTCACGTCCGCCCGTCGTGGGCTCTCGGCCGTTCCTCGGGACTTCAGCCGCTCAGGAGGGCGAAGCCGGGGCCGGGGACGGTCGTCACAGCAGGGAGGCGGCGTGGCGGCCCGCGGCGGCCGAGGCGAGGAAGCAGGCCAGGTCCTCTGACAGGCCCCGGCCCATCGTGGACAGCTTCACCGGGCTGGCCTTCAGCAGGTCCTCCAGCCCGTCCACCGGCACGCTGACCAGCTCGTGGCGTTCGCCCAGCGCGGCGGCCTGCTCCGTGACCCGCTCGCCGAAGGCGCCGGGCAGCTCCGGCACCACCACCTGGGCGGGCGAGAGCGCCACCCGCCCGTAGGCGGTCAGCGAGTGGTGGGAGACCCCGATGTGGCGCTCGCGCAGATCTCCCTCGCTGACCCGCAGCGCCCCCACCGGCCGACCGCCCAGCACCGCCGCCGCGTTCACCGCCTCACCCGCCGACACCCCCGAGAACCCCCATCGGGTGCCGGTGCCCAGGTTGCCCGGCCCCTGGGTCACGATCGCGACGTCGGCGGAAAGCACGTGCCTGGCCGCCAGCAGCCCCGTGTGGACGGTCACCGCCTCGACGTCGCCACCGAACGACTGCCCGGTCGTGACGACCCCGCACAGCCAGCCGATCTCGCGCAGCCGCGCCGCGGACATGGAGAACCAGCCCGGCAGCGCCCCCCCGTCGAGCATGACGTAGGCGACCCTCGGCGCCGCGGAGGGGCGCGAGCCGTACAGGCCGCACAGGATCGCGGGAAGGGCCGAGTGAAGGTCGGCGACGATCACCGGCATGCCGTCGACGGAGTCGGCGTCGCGCAGCGTCTCGTGGAAGGGCGAGTCCTGCTCGTCGGCGCCCAGCACGGTGGCCTGCAGGGGCGTGTATCGTGCCTTGACCAGGTGTCCCGGTCCTTCGGGATCTTCCGGCAAACGGTCCGGTACGGCCACTACCATGGCATAGCCTCCCGTACCGAGGCCCATGGCGAGCGCGGTCGTGTTCAGCAGCACCGTGTCGCCGGGTTCGGGACGGCCCACCAGCGGGGGGTAGGCCAGAGCCCGGCACCGCCCCTCGGGGAGGGTCACGTCCAGTTCCATCGCGCCCGGCCACTCGCGCCGGACCGAAAGCACCTCGCCCTTGCGCCATCTGATCACGCGGCAAGGGTAGCGTCACCGTGAGAAGGGAGGCCCGATGTCTCGGCGGAAGACCGAGCGGCTGCTGAATCTCGTCATCTGCCTGCTCGCCACCCGGCGCCCGCTCAGCGCGGAGCAGATCCGCCACGCCGTGCCCGGCTACGACGCCGGCAACGACGAGGCCTTCCAGCGCATGTTCGAGCGCGACAAGACCGAGCTCCGGGAGATCGGCATCCCCGTCCAGGTGCACAAGGACCCCTGGGACGACGAGCCCGGCTACCGCATCATGCGCCAGGCATACGAGCTGCCTGAGATCACGCTGGAGGCCGACGAGGCCGCCGTGCTCGGCCTGGCCGCGCTGGTGTGGCAGCGGGCCAACCTCGCCGAGGCGGCGAGCGGCGCGCTGCTCAAGCTGCGCGCGGCCGGGGTGCAGACCGACGAGTCCGCCGCCGGGCCGCTGGAGCTCCGGGTGGACACCCGCGACCCCGCCTTCCCCGGCCTGTGGGAGGCGGTGCGCGACCGCAGGGTCGTCCGGTTCGACTACCGCGCCGCCGGAAGCGAGGTGCTGCTCACCCGCACGGTCGAGCCCTGGGGCGTGGTCAGCCGCCGTGGCCGCTGGTACGTCGTCGGCCACGACCGCGAGCGCGACGCGCCCCGGGTCTTCCGCCTCAGCCGGATCAGCGGGCCCGTCGTTCCCGCCGGGCGTCCGGGGGCGGTGACCGTCCCCGAGGGGGTCGACATCCGCTCGATGGTCGGCACCCGCGACAGCCTGCTTCCCGAGCGGACCGCGACCATCCGCGTCCGCGAGGGCACCTGCCAGTGGCTCCGCCAGGTCGGCGAGGTGCGGCCGGGCGATGACGGCTGGGACGTCGTCACGCTCGACTTCGCCGACCCCGAGTGGCTCGCCGGGTCGATCGTCGCGTTCGCGGCCGACGCCGAGGTCCTGGACCCGCCGGACGTCCGCGAGGCGATCATCCGCCGGCTGAAGGGAGCCCTGGCGTGAGCACGGCCGACCGGTTGCCCCGGCTCCTGGCGCTGGTGCCCTACCTGATGTCCCACCCCGGGGCGCAGGTGCCCGAGGTGGCCAGGTTGTTCGGGCTCACCGAGAAGCAGCTCGTCGACGACCTGCAACTGGTGTGGATGTGCGGCCTGCCCGGCCACACCCCCGGCGACCTCATCGACGTCTCCTGGGACGGCGGCGAGATCCTCATCGACAACGCCGAGACCATCGCCCGCCCGCTGCGCCTCGGCATCGACGAGGCGAGCGCGCTGCTGGTCGCGCTGCGCATGCTCGCCGAGCTGCCCGAGTTCGAGCAGGGCGACGTGCTGGCCCGGGTGATCGCCAAGCTGGAGGGCGCGGCGGGAGAGGGCGCCGCGGCGGTCAGCAGCCAGGTGGCCTTCGAGCTGGACGCCGCCCCCGACGCCATGGCCACGGTCAGGGCCGCGCTGCGCGCCGGGCGCCGCCTGTCCCTGCGTTACTACGTGCCGGGGCGCGACGAGATCACCCCGCGCGAGGTCGACCCCACGCGGCTGGTGATGGCCGACGGCCGGTCCTACCTGGAGGGCTGGTGCTACCGCGCCGACGGCATGCGGCTGTTCCGGCTCGACCGCATGGTCGGCGTCGAGATGCTCGACGTGGCAGCGGACCCGCCCGCCGGGGCCGAGCCGATCGACGTCACCGACGGGGTGTTCCGGCCCTCGCCCACCGACGAGCTGGTGGAGCTGGAGCTGACCCCCTCCGGTCGCTGGGTCGCCGAGTACTACCCGTGCGAGGAGGTCACCGAGCTGGGGGAGGGCCGCCTGCGCGTGACGCTCCGCGCCCGCGACCAGGGCTGGCTCGTACGGCTGGCGCTGCGCCTGGGCGACGGCGGGCGGGTGGTCTCCCCGGCGTCCCTGATCGACCGGGTGCGCGAGGAGGCCTCGGCGGCGCTCGCCCGTTACGAGTCGGTCTCCTGATCCTTGCGAGGAACCCCTCCGGGTAGGTCGTCACCGCCTGCCTTCGCTAGAGTTCCAGGTCATGATCTGGATCTACGTCGCGGTGGGCGTGGGCGTCGCCGGGCTGGTGCCGCTGGCGGTGCTGGCGACCCGCGTGCTGGTGGCCATGCGGGGGCTGGCACGTGAAATCGAGCGGGCCACCACCCGTCTCGCACCCGTCCAGGGACGGCTCAGCGCCGCGATCGGCGCATCTGGGTCGGCGGGAGGGGTGAATGAAGTGGTGGTGGCAGCGTACGATCGAGCTTGAGATTGCACGTCGCTCGGCGTAAGGATGTGTCATGCCATCACTTGGTCCCATGGAATGGATCCTCATTCTCCTGGTCCTTGTCCTGCTCTTCGGTGCCAAGAAGCTTCCGGACACCGCGAAGGCGCTGGGCCAGTCGCTGCGGCTCTTCAAGAAGGAGACCACCAAACTCCACGAAGAGGACGAGGTCAGGGCCGCCCAGGCCACGACCGCCACTCCTCAGCCGGCCGCTGCCCCGCAGCAGTCCCTCCCGCCCGTGACGCCCTCGGTCGAAGACCGCCTGCGCGTCCTTGAGGAGGAGAACGCCAGGCTGCGCGCTTCCCAGGCCGCCGCTCCGAAGGACCAGGGCTCTTTGTGACGCGAGCCCGCTGACCTGACCGCCCCCCTTAGACCAGGACTAGATCAGGACGCCCGATGGCACTGCTGAAACGGTCAAGCCCGGCCGGCGACGACTCGGTCGCAACCGATCTGGACGGGCGCATGTCGCTCATGGATCACCTCCGTGAGCTGCGCAACCGCCTGATCAAGGCGATCCTCGGCCTGACCGTCGGCACCGTGGTCGGATTCGTGTTCTTCGACCGGCTGTGGGTCTTCATGACGGGGCCCTACTGCCGGTTGCCCGACGCCCACAAGCTCAAGGCCGGTCAGTGCACCCTGGTCGTGCAGGGGGTGTTCGAGGGCTTCATGGTGAACCTCCAGGTCGCCCTCATGTTCGGCGCGGTGGTCTCCGCGCCGATCTGGCTCTACCAGATCTGGGCGTTCGTCACGCCGGGCCTCTACCGCAACGAGCGGCGTTACTCGCTGTCGTTCCTCGCGCTCTCGGTCCCGCTCTTCGCCGCCGGCGCGGCGCTGGCCTACTTCACGATGGACAAGGGCCTCGCGCTGCTGCTGGGCTTCGCCCCGGGCAACGTGATCCCGCTCATCAGCATGGACCAGTACGTCGGGTTCATGATGGCGATGCTCGTGATCTTCGGCCTGTCGTTCGAGGTGCCGCTGCTGCTGGTCTTCCTCAACCTGATCGGCGTGCTGCCGTTCCGGCTGGTGAGCAAGCACCAGCGCATGGTCATCTTCCTGATGTTCGTGTTCGCGGCCGTGGCCACGCCGAGCCAGGATCCCATCACCATGCTGGCGCTGGCGCTGCCGATGGTCGGCATGTTCCTGATCGCCGAGCTCATCATGTACTTCCACGACCGCAAGAAGGACGAGCTGGAAGCGCAGCACCAGAGGGAGATCGAGGAGGAGCTGGACGGCCCCGCCGCCCGTACTCCTGAGTAGTTTCCAGCGCTTTACCCCTGGATTACCGGGGTCGGTCCGGATAGGTTCCGGCTGTGGCTGGTGAGCTAGTAGTCCTCGTGAATCCTGCGGCCCGTGGCGGCCGTACCCTCCGACTGCTCGACCCCGTCGTGCGCCGCCTGCGGGCCGGTGACCGTCCGGTGTCGGTGATCGTGGGCACCTCCGCCCAGGACGCCCTCGAACGGGCGTGCACGGCCGTCGCCGAGGGGCCCGAGGCCCTGGTCGCCTTCGGCGGCGACGGGCTGGTGCACCTGGCGGTCCAGGCGGTCGCCGGCACCGACGTCCCGCTCGGGATCATCCCGGCCGGGACGGGGAACGACATCGCCGACGCCCTCGGCATCCCCAAGCGTGATCCGCTCGCCGCCGCGGGCATCGTGGCGGCGGGCGAGACCCGGGTGGTGGACGCCGCCCGCGTCGGCGAGGACGAGTGGTTCGCGGGCGTGGTGGCCTGCGGCTTCGACTCCAAGGTCAACGAGCGGGCCAACCAGTTGACGCGCCCGCCGGGAATGGCGAAGTACCTCCTCGCGATGGCGCAGGAGTTGCGCTCCTTCGTCCCCATCCCCTTCACGATCACCCTCGACGGCGAGGTCGTCGAGCAGGAGGCCATGATGGTGGCCGTGGGAAACACCCGTTCCTACGGCGCGGGCATGCGGGTCTGCCCGGACGCCGTGCCGGACGACGGACTGCTCGACGTGCTGATTGTCGGCAGGCTCCCCAAGGCGGCCTTCCTGCGGACCTTCCCCCGCGTCTACCGGGGTACGCATCTCGACCATCCGGCCGTGACCCTGCGCCGGGCCCGTACGGTCACGGTGGACGCGCCCGGCATCGTGGCCTACGCCGACGGCGAGCGCGTAGGCCCCCTGCCGCTGACCTGCACCGTGCGGCCCGGCGCCCTGCGCGTCCTCGCCCCACAGGCCACCTGAGCCACCACCTGACGGGGTCCGCGCCGGGGCGGAGGCCGCACGATGCGCCGCGGACGAGTGATCAAGGTTTCGCCGGCGGACCCCGACCGCGGATGTGGCCCGGAGCACAGAAAGGGCGGTGCAGCCGACAGGACCGGAATTCGGCTATCGGTAGGCTGAAGTGCATGACGACGCCTGCGGAACGCTATGCCGCCTTCCGTGAACAGCATGCAGACAGCGGGCCGGCGCTCACCTCCTTCCGCGGCCTGTACGACTTCGAGCTGGACGAGTTCCAGCTCGACGCCTGCCGCGCGCTGGAGGCGGGGGACGGCGTGCTGGTAGCGGCCCCCACCGGTTCAGGCAAGACCGTCGTGGGCGAGTTCGCCGTCCACCTCGCCCTTGAGCAGGGCAGCAAGTGCTTCTACACCACGCCGATCAAGGCGCTGTCCAATCAGAAGTACAACGACCTCGTCCGCCGCTACGGGGCCAAGAACGTCGGGCTGCTCACCGGCGACAACAGCGTCAACGGCGACGCGCCGATCGTGGTCATGACCACCGAGGTGCTGCGCAACATGCTCTACGCCGGGTCCTCGACGCTCACCGGGCTGAGCCACGTGGTCATGGACGAGGTGCACTACCTCGCCGACCGCTTCCGCGGCGCCGTCTGGGAGGAGGTCATCATCCACCTGCCCGAGTCCGTGCGGGTCGTCGCCCTGTCGGCGACCGTCAGCAACGCCGAGGAGTTCGGCGAGTGGCTCGGCGAGGTGCGCGGCGACACCACGGTGATCGTCGACGAGCACAGGCCGGTCCCCCTCTGGCAGCACATGCTGGTCGGCGACAAGCTGTACGACCTGTTCGTCGACGAGGACAACCGGCCACGCATCAACCCCGGCCTCATGCGCATCTCCCGTGACGAGCAGCGCCTGGCCCAGGCGCGCGGCAGGCGCGGCTACTCAAGGCCGCGCCGCTCGGCCAACTCCGTCAGCCGCTCCGACGCCATCGAGAAGCTGGACTCCGAGGGCCTGCTGCCGGCGATCACCTTCATCTTCTCGCGGGCCGGCTGCGACGCGGCCGTCCTGCAGTGCCTGCACGCCGGCATCCGGCTGACCACCGACAGCGAACGCCACGAGATCCGCCAGATCGTCGACGAGCGCACCTCGCACCTGCCCGACGAGGACCTCTCGGTGCTCGGCTACCTCGAATGGCGCGACTGCCTGGAGCGGGGCCTGGCCGCCCACCACGCCGGCATGCTCCCGGCCTTCAAGGAAGTCGTCGAGGAGCTGTTCACCCGGGGCCTGGTCAAGGCGGTGTTCGCCACCGAGACCCTGGCGCTGGGCATCAACATGCCCGCGAGGTCCGTCGTCATCGAGAAGCTCGACAAGTGGAACGGCGAGACCCACGCCGACCTGACCCCGGGGGAGTACACCCAGCTCACCGGGCGTGCCGGGCGGCGTGGCATCGACGTTGAGGGCCACGCCGTGGTCGCCTGGCAGCCCGGCATGGACCCGGTCGCGGTGGCCGGCCTGGCGAGCACCCGCACCTACCCGCTCCGCTCCAGCTTCCGGCCCTCGTACAACATGGCCGTCAACCTGGTCGGCCAGGTGGGCAGGGAGCGCGCCCGCACGCTGCTGGAGGCCTCGTTCGCCCAGTTCCAGGCCGACCGGGCGGTCGTCGGCATCGCCAAGCAGGTACGGCGGGCCGAGGAGGCGCTCGACGGATACTCCGAGGCGATGACCTGCCACCTCGGCGACTTCCAGGAGTACGCCCGGATGCGCAGGGACCTGTCCGACAAGGAGGCCGACCTCTCACGCCAGCGCGGTACGGCCCGCCGTGCGCAGGCCGTGCGCTCCCTGGAGGCCCTGAAGCCCGGTGACGTGATCCGCGTCCCCGGCGGCAGGCGCGCGGGGCTCGCGGTCATCCTCGACCCCGGCCTCACCATGCGCACCGAGGGCCCCTCGCCGCTGGTGCTGACGATCGGCAAGCAGGTCAAGCGGCTGTCGGCGGCCGACTTCCCCGTGCCGGTCGAGCCGGTCGAGCGCCTGCGCATCCCGAAGGGGTTCAACCCCCGGGCCCCCAAGGACCGTGCCAACCTCGTCGCCACCCTGCACGCCAAGATCGGTGACCGGGACCTCGGCCGTCCGGTCCGGGTCCGGGACCACGACGCCGACAGCATGCTGGCCAGGGACGCCACTCCGGGCACCCCCGAGTGGGAGATCGCCGAGCTGCGCCGCCGGCTGCGCGCCCACCCCTGCCACGGCTGCGACCAGCGCGAGGACCACGCACGCTGGGCCGAGCGCTACTACAAGCTGCTCCGTGAGACCGAGGGACTGCGGCGGCGGGTCGAGAGCAGGTCCCACGTGATCGCGCGCACCTTCGACCGGGTCTGCGGCGTCCTCGACCAGCTCGGCTACCTGGAGGGGGAGACCGTCACTCCCGAGGGCCGCCGGCTCGCCCAGCTCTACACCGAGCTCGACCTGCTCACCGCCGAGTGCCTGCGCGCCGGCATCTGGGAGGACCTCGATCCGGCCGAGCTGGCCGCCTGCGTGTCGTCCCTGGTGTTCGAGTCCCGGCAGGCCGACGACGCGCGGCAGCCGAAGATCCCGGCGGGCGGCGCCAAGGAGGCGCTGGCCTCGGCGGTCCGCATCTTCGCCGAACTGGAGGACATCGAGCGCGACCACGGGCTGTCGTTCATCAGGGAGCCCGACTTCGGGTTCGCCTGGGCCGCCTTCCGCTGGGCCAAGGGCCACAGCCTCGACGCCGTGCTCACCGACGGCGACCTCGCCGCGGGCGACTTCGTGCGCTGGGTCAAGCAGCTGCTCGACCTGCTCGACCAGGTGGGCAAGGCGGCCCCCCCGGGCAGCAAGGTCAAGCAGAACGCCCCGGTCTGGTGTGCCGCGCAACCGGGGACCGTGCGATGGCAAGGGCTGCCGCGCTCGCGGTGCCCTGCGGCACGGCCCTGGTGTTCCTCGGCTAC
>NZ_JBEZFH010000214.1:0-12736 GCF_040649355.1 Sphaerisporangium sp. NPDC049002
GATCGTGCGGTGGTGGGCCGCGGGGGAGCGGTTCGGCCTCGCCACGGTGGTCGGCCTGGTCCCCCGACCGTCTCGCGGTGACCTCCACCCGCGATTCCGCGTGCCGCTGGGCATTGACCAGCAGGTTGTTCAGCACTCCGGCCAGCTGTATGTGATGGCCGAGGACCACCGCCTCACCGGCGATGTCGGCGTGCACGGGCGGACCGTGAACCCGGGCGGCCACCTCATCCCTCACCAGCGCGTTGAGGTCCAGCAGCACGGGCTCGGCCGGAGCGACCGTCCGGAGATGCGCTAAGGTCAGCACATCATCGATGATCGCCTGTAGTCGCTTGGTGGTTGTCAGCGCGGCCTCGAACGTCGCCCGCGGCTCGACCTCGCCGGGGTACATCAGCGCCTCCTCCAGCCGTATGCGCAGGCCGGCCACCGGCGACCTGAGCTCGTGGGAGACGACGGAGGCGAAATAGCGCTGCTGCTCCACGGCCTCCTCCAGCCGGGCCAGGGTCTCGTTGGACGTGCGGGCCAGCTGCGCGATCTCGTCATAGCCGGGCGGCTGGGGCACCCGCAGGCTCAGGTCGCTCACCGAGATCTCCGCCGTCCTCGCGCGGATCGCCGCCACCGGGCGCAGTGTGCGGCCCACCAGCCACCAGGTCACCCATGCCGTCAGTGCCGAGGCCAGCAGGGTCGCGCCCGCGCCGATGAACTCCAGGCGGTATCCCGCGAGGATGGGCGGCTCGGCCCTTCCTGCGTAGATGAAGTGCGGCTCGTCCTGCCAGAGCACGCGGGACGTCAGGGGAGGAACGCGCACCGCGGTGAGCAGCACGCAGCCGCCTGCCGGCCGGCACTCGGTGACATCCTGGATCCGCGCGTTGACGGGAGGCCGCACCTTGCTCAGCGGGGGCATCCCCTCCGCGGCCGCGCTGGCCCCCACCACCTTGCCACTGGAGTCGACGAGCTGGAGCAGGTCGACGTCGGCCGCCGGGCTCGGCACGTCGCCGGGGTTCACCGATCCGGCCCAGCCGGTGGCGACGCTCTGCGTGTCCCTGAAGACGTGGTCCAGCGCCTTGGTCCGGAAGGTGGTGACGAAGCCGGCCGCCAACAGCGCGAAGACGATCAGCGCCAGGATCCCCGCGCCCAGCGTGAAGCGTCCTCTGATCGACCGTGGGCGCAGATGAACTGCCACCACTCACCTCCCCCGGACCTCCCTCAATATATATCCACGCCAAAACTCCCATTCGACGCGACTCTGCGCCGCCCGGGAATGCGCCGGGTCAACAGGCAATAAATAGAAGAACCTGACACCGGCGCTTTATCCCCGTTTTCCGATGGGGGAAGGGAGCCCGGAGCGGGGAGTCACCGGCGGGCCGCGCCGGCGCGGCGCTTGGTCCACACGTCGAAGGCGACCGCGGCGAGCAGGACGGCGCCCTTGACGAGCATGACCCGCTCACTCGGCGCGCCGATCAGCGACATGCCGTTGTTGATCACGCCCATGATCAGGCCGCCGGTGATGGCGCCGACCACCTTGCCCACGCCGCCCTGGACGGCCGCGCCGCCGATGAACGCGGCCGCGATCGCGTCCAGTTCGAACGCGTTGCCCGCCGTGGGCCCCGCCTGGTTGAGCCGGCCCGCGAAGATGACGCCGGCCAGGGCAGAGAGCACTCCCATGTTGACGAAGATCCAGAAGACCACCGACTTGACCTTGACGCCGGATAGGACCGCCGCCTGCAGGTTGCCGCCGATGGCGTAGATGCGCCGGCCGAACACCGCCCGGCTGGTGATCAGGGAGTACCCCAGCACCAGGAACGCCAGCAGCACGAGCACCCACGGCAGGTTCTTGAACCGGGCCAGCTGCACCACGATGGCGATGACCACGGCCGCCGCGGCGCCGATCTTGAGGAGGAAGAGCGGCAGCGGGTCGACGCTCTGGCCGTAGCGCAGCCGCGCGGCGCGGGTGCGCCACTGGGCCGCCACCATGCCCGCGACCGCCACGAGGCCCACAAGGATGCTGAACAGGTCGGCGCCGCCCAGGGGGCCGAGCCCGATGTTGCCGAAGTAGCCGTCGGTGAAGCCGTTGGACAGCGTGCGGACCGCGTCGGGGAAGGGACCGATGCCCTGGTTGCCCAGCACGGTGAGGGTGAGCGCGCGGAACAGCAGCATGCCGGCCAGCGTGACGATGAAGGCCGGGATGCCGTGGTAGGCGATCCAGTAACCCTGCCAGGCGCCGATGACGGCGCCCGCGACGAGGGTGAGGAGCAGGGCGAGCGGCCACGGGAGGCCGTAGTTCACCATCAGCACGGCCGCTATGGCGCCGGTGACGGCGACCACCGAGCCCACCGACAGGTCGATGTGCCCGGCGATGATGATGAGGATCATGCCGATGGACAGGATCAGGATGTAGGAGTTCTGGACGATGATGTTGGAGATGTTCTGAGGTTCGAGCAGGGCGCCGTCGGTCAGCACGGAGAACAGCACGACGATGAGCGCGAACGCGATGTAGATGCCGCTCTGGCGCACGTTGAGCGAGATGCCGAGCAGCGATGGACGGCTGGGCGGCCGGGCCGGGCCGGTGTCCTTCCCGCCGGGGGCGACCTCGGGGTTGGCGGGCGAGATGCCGCTCATCGGATCTACTCCTGTTCCTTCGTCATGTAGTGCATCAGCCGTTCCTGGGTCGCGTCCTCACGCCGGACCTCGCCCGTGACGCGTCCGGCCGAGATGGCGTAGATCCGATCGCACAGGCCCAGCAGTTCGGGCAGTTCCGATGAGATGACCAGGACCGCCTTACCCTCGTCGGCCAGGCGGTTGATGATCGAGTAGATCTCGTACTTCGCGCCCACGTCGATGCCGCGGGTCGGTTCGTCCAGGATGAGCACGTCGGCGTCCGTGAAGATCCATTTCGACAGGACGACCTTCTGCTGGTTGCCGCCGCTGAGCTTGCCGGTGACGCTCAGCACGCTGGGCGCCTTGATGTTCATGCTCTTGCGGAACTCCTCGGCGACCCGGTACTCCTCGTTGTCGTTGACCCACCCGCGACGGGCCAGCTTGGAGAGCTCGGCGGCAGAGACGTTCCGCTTGATGTCCTCGATCAGGTTGAGCCCGTAGCGCTTGCGGTCCTCGGTGGCGTAGGCGATGCCGTGCTTGATGGCGTCACGCACCGACCGGATCTCCACCTGCCTGCCGTCCCGGTAGACGCGCCCGGAGATGCCGGTGCCGTAGGACCGGCCGAAGACGCTCATCGCGAGCTCCGTGCGCCCGGCGCCCATCAGGCCCGCGAGCCCGACGATCTCGCCGCGGTGTACCTTCAGGTTGGCCCCCGAGACCACCACCCGGCCCCGCTGGGTGGAGCTGTGGACCGTCCAGTCCTCGATGCGCAGCGCCTCCTCGCCGATGTTCGGCTCGTGCGGCGGGAAGCGGTGCTCCAGGTCGCGGCCGACCATGCCGGCGATGATGCGGTCCTCGGTGACGTCGCCGGACTTCATGTCCAGGGTCTCGATCATGCGGCCGTCGCGCAGGATGCTGATGGAGTCGGCGATGGCCGCGATCTCGTTCAGCTTGTGCGAGATGATCACACAGGTGATGCCCTCGTCCCGCAGGCCGCGCAGCAGGTCGAGCAGGTGCGCGGAGTCCTCGTCGTTGAGCGCGGCCGTCGGCTCGTCCAGGATGAGCAGCCGCACCTCCTTGGACAGGGCCTTGGCGATCTCCACCAGTTGCTGCTTGCCCACGCCGATGTCGGCCACCGGGGTCACCGGGTTCTCCGCCAGCCCCACCCGCTCCAGCAGCCGGCGCGCCTCGTGGTTGGTGCGGTTCCAGTCGATCAGGCCGCGCGTCGCCCGCTCGTTGCCGAGGAAGATGTTCTCGGCGATCGACAGCTGCGGGCACAGCGCCAGTTCCTGGTGGATGATGACGATCCCGCGCTGCTCACTGTCCCTGATGTCCGAGAAGTGGCACGGCTCCCCGTCGAAGGAGATCTCCCCGTCGTAGGAGCCGTGGGGGTACACCCCGGACAGCACCTTCATCAGGGTCGACTTGCCCGCGCCGTTCTCTCCGCAGATGGCATGGATCTCCCCTCGGCGCACGGACAGGTTCACATCCTGAAGTGCCCTGACTCCGGGAAAGGTCTTGGTGATTCCACGCATCCGCAGAATGTCGTCGGTCATGTCCCTCACGTCTCTCGGAGGTCACGGCGGGTGCGGCGCCCTGGGCCGGCGCCGCACCCCGAGGGGATCAGCCCAGCTGCGACTGGGTGTAGTAACCGGAGTCGACGAGGACCTTCTGGTAGTTGCTCTTGTAGACGATCACCGAGTCGAGCAGGTAGGACGGGACGACCTTGTTGCCGTTGTCGTAGTCCGTGGTGTTGTTCACCTCGGGCTTGCCGCCCTTGAGCACCGCGTCGGCCATCTTCACGGTGACGTCCGCGAGCTGGCGGGTGTCCTTGTAGATGGTGGAGAACTGCTCACCCGCGATGATGGACTTGACCGAGGCCAGCTCGCCGTCCTGGCCGGTCACGGTCGGGTACGGCTGGCCGGAGGTGCCGTAGCCGTTGCTCTTCAGCGCCGACAGGATGCCGATCGACAGGCCGTCGTAGGGGGAAAGGACGCCGTCGACCTTGTCGCCGCCGCTGTAGGTCTTGGTCAGGATGTCCTCCATGCGCTTCTGCGCGGTGGCCGGGTCCCAGCGGAGGATGGCGACGGTCTTGAAGTCCGTCTGGCCGCTCTTGACCTTCAGGGTTCCCTTGTCGATGTAGGGCCGCAGTACCGACATGGCGCCGTTGAAGAAGAAGGTGGCGTTGTTGTCGTCCGGCGAGCCGGCGAACAGCTCGACGTTGAACGGGCCCTTGGCCGTGCCGTCGGAGCCGTCCTCGTTCTTGAGCTTCAGGCCGACGAGCAGGGAGGTCGCCTGCTGCACGCCGACCTTGAAGTTGTCGAAGGTGGCGTAGTAGTCGACGTTGGGGGTGTTGCGGATCAGCCGGTCGTAGGAGATGACCGGGATGTGCTTGTCGGCCGCCTCCTGGAGCTGCGTGGTGAGCGCCGTGCCGTCGATCGAGGCGATGATGAGCAGCTTGGCGCCCTTGGTGATCTGGTTCTCAAGCTGGTTGACCTGGGTCGGGATGTCGTTCTCCGCGTACTGCAGGTCGACCTTGTAGCCGAGCTTCTCCAGGCTCGCCTTGACGTTGTCGCCGTCGTGGATCCAGCGCTCCGATGATTTGGTCGGCATGGTGACGCCCACCAGGGCGCCGCTGTTGCCGCCGGCGCCCTGCGAGGCCTGGACGTCGGCGGTCTTCTGCGTGGAGCCGCATGCCGTCGTCACCGAGGCGAGCGCGAGGGCGGAGACCACCGTCGCGAGTCTTCCGAATCTCATCGTGTCGCTCCTTGCGGGTGGGGGTGGCCCGATGCGGGCGGGTAGGACCAGACGCCTGGCGGAGACCTCGGGCGGGTCCCTGGCGGGCCCGCCGAGTCGAGGCGGCTTTCGAGCGGCCGGCGGGCACCCCGGGCGACGCCCGGCCGGCATGGACGGCGACCTCCCGAATCCCTGGTCAGGCGAGCGTGAGTGCCTTACGCCTGAGCGGATAGTGTTATCGCTAACAATTTTGCTGTCAATAGTGTCCGATAACTTCGCTGTAACAAGGCGGAAATTCTCGCCTGCCGGGAATTTCGACGTGGCGGCCGCGGAAGTGAGCGCTCCCAGGAGTGGAACGGAGCGCGACGGCCTACCCCCCGGTCATCCCCGCGGCGGCGCGACGCTGTCCCGCACCACGAGCTCGGGCGCGATGGTGCGCCGCTCGCATCCGCGCTCCCCCTGGTCGATCTGCCGCAGCAGCACGCTGAGGCTCTCGGTGGCGACGGCGTTGAAGTCGGGGCGGATCGTGGTCAGCGGCGGGATGAAGTAGGCGGCCTCGGGCACGTCGTCGAAGCCCACCACGCTCACGTCGTCGGGGACGCGGCGCCCGCGCTCGCTCAGCGCCCGCAGAATGCCCAGGGCGATGTGGTCGTTCGCGGTGAAGACCGCCGTGACCTCTGCCATGCGGGCCAGCATCTGCCCGGCCTGGTAGCCGGAGGCGGCCGTCCAGTCGGCGGACACCAGCGGCGGCACCTCGGCGCCCGCCTCCTCAAGCGCCCGCCGCCATCCCCGCACCCGCCCGGCGCTGTCGAACCAGTCGGCCGGCCCGGACACGTGCCACACCGTCCGGTGACCGGCTTCGAGCAGGAAACGGGTGGCGTCGCGGGCGCCGGCCTCCTGGTCGACGGTGACCAGGGGGATCGAACGCCCGGGGTCGCCGTCGATGGTCACGAGCGGGATGTCGACCGGCAGGTCGTCCAGAGCCTCGTTGGCGGAGACCACCGGGGCGATGATCACGATGCCCGCCACCCGCTGGTCCAGGTGCCGCTCGACGGCCTCGGCCACGGAGCGGCGGTCGAGGCTGCGGACGCTGCCCACGCTCACGGCGAATCCGGAGGCGCCGGTGGCCTGCTCGAACGCCGACAGCATCGACATCGGCCCGTACAACGTGGAGCTCTGCGCGATGACGCCGATCACCTGGGACTTCCCGGTGACCAGGATGCGCGCCGCGCGGTTCGGGCGGTAGCCCAACTCGGCGATGGCGGCGCGCACACGGAGCCGGGTCTGCTCGCGGACGTTCGGATGACCGTTGAGCACCCGCGACACCGTCTGGTGCGAGACTCCGGCGAGGCGCGCGACGTCCGTCATGGCCGGCTCGCGTACGCTCCTTGTGCTCACTGGCTACCTCACTCGGTCGTTGTACATGCCGGCCGCGCGAGACGGCGCGCGGCCCACGGCGCGGTTCCAAGTGTCCCAGGGCCGGTCAGACCACGTCACACCCCCCACCCCTGAGGCCAGCCCCGCTGTTAGCGCACACAACCTGACACGGACGGCGCCGGACCCTTGGCGTAACCGTACCGTGATCTGGAAACTTCTTGACGTAACCTCTTGTTAGCGTTCACAGTCTTGCCCAGATGAGGGAAAGGGGTGGGCGGTGGGACCACGTGACGAGCGCCGCTCCCCCGTCATGGCCGATGTGGCCAAGGCGGCGGGCGTGTCGCACCAGACGGTCTCACGGGTGCTCAACGACCATCCCAACGTCCGCGCGGAGACCCGCACCCGGGTCCTTGAGGCGATCGACAGGCTCGGCTACCGCCGCAACCTCGTCGCCCGCGCCCTGGTCACCCGCCACTCACGCACGCTTGGCGTGGTCGGCTTCAACACCACGCTGTACGGCCCGGCCAGCACGGTCGACGGGATCGAGCAGGCGGCCAGGGCGGCCGGCTACTTCGTGAGCATCGTCAGCCTGCGCACCATCGACACGGCGGGCATGCGCGACGCCATCGACTACCTGGCCGACCAGGGAGTCGACGGGATCGTCGTCGTGGCCCCGCAGCGCTCGGCGGCCCGCGCCTTCGAGAGCCTGCCCCGGGGCATGCCCGCGGTGGCGGTCGAGGGGCAGCACGAGGGCGAGGTGCCGGTGGTCAGCGTCGACCAGGTCGGCGGCGCCCGGCTCGCCACCGAGCACCTGCTGGGCCTCGGGCACGAGACGGTCTGGCACGTCAGCGGCCCGTCCGACTGGCTGGAGGCCGAGGGCCGGACCGAGGGCTGGCGCGCGGCTCTCGAATCCGCCGGCCGGACGGTCCCCGAGACGCTGACCGGCGACTGGAGCCCGCGGTCGGGGTACCTGGCCGGTCGCCGGCTCCTGGCGATGGCCGGACAGGTCACCGCGGTGTTCGTGGCCAACGACCAGATGGCCCTCGGCGTCCTGCGCGCGCTGACAGAAGAAGGAGTCAAGGTCCCCGAGCAGATCAGCATCGTGGGCTTCGACGACATCCCTGAGGCGGAGTTCTTCCTCCCGCCCCTCACCACCATCAGACAGGACTTCGGGGCTGTAGGCAGGAACAGCATCGAGGTGCTGCTGCGGCAGATCGGGAGGGGCGGCGAGTGCGAGCGCGAGCGCCTCATCGTGCCTCCCCGGTTCGTCGCGAGGTCCAGCACCTCCTCCCTGCGCTGAACGTACGCGACACGACATAAGCGCTGGATCCGGACGGCGGAGCCGGCGCCCACAGCAGGAAGGGACCCCCCACAGTGGTGAAGAGAGTCACGACACTGTTACTGGCCGCCGCCCTGGCGGCGACCCTGGCCGGCTGCGGGAGCGGCGGCGGCGCATCGGGCGGCTCGGACGACGGCAAGATCACCATGGGCTTCGCCCAGGTCGGCGCCGAGAGCGGCTGGCGCACCGCCAACACCAAGTCCGTCCAGGAGTCGGCCAAGGCGGCCGGCATCGATCTGAAGTTCTCCGACGCCCAGCAGAAGCAGGAGAACCAGATCAAGGCCATCCGTTCCTACATCCAGCAGAAGGTGGACGTCATCGCCTTCTCGCCGGTCGTGGAGTCCGGCTGGGACACCGTGCTGAAGGAAGCCAAGGACGCCAAGATCCCGGTCATCCTGACCGACCGGGCCGTGGACTCCACCGACACCAGCCTGTACAAGACCTTCCTCGGCTCCGACTTCATCGAGGAGGGCAAGAAGGCCGGCCAGTGGCTGGTCGACCAGTACAAGGACGGCAAGGACCCGGTGAACATCGTCGAGTTGCAGGGCACGACCGGCTCGGCTCCGGCCAACGACCGCAAGGCCGGCTTCGGCCAGGTCATCGCCGCCGACCCCAAATTCAAGATCATCGCCTCGCAGACCGGCGACTTCACCCGTGCCAAGGGCAAGGAGGTCATGGACGCCTTCCTCAAGTCCAACCCCAAGATCGACGTCCTGTTCGCCCACAACGACGACATGGGCCTCGGCGCCATCGAGGCCATCGAGGGCGCGGGCAAGGTGCCCGGCAAGGACATCAAGATCATCACGATCGACGCCGTCCACGACGGCATGCAGGCGCTGGCCGACGGAAAGATCAACTACATCGTCGAGTGCAGCCCCCTGCTCGGCCCGCAACTCATGGACCTGTCGAAGAAGGTCGTCAAGGGCGAGCAGGTGCCCGCCCGCGTGGTGACCGAGGAGACCGCCTTCACCCAGGAGCAGGCCAAGCAGGCCCTGCCCAGCCGCAAGTACTGATCCGGAGCGGGCCGCCGGCCGGCGGCCCGCCCTCCGGTGGCCGCGTGCCGCCGGCCACGACGACGAGGACGAGGAGAGGGCGCCACATGGCCACACCCGACCCGATCCTGCGGATGCGCGGGATCGGCAAGCGGTTCCCCGGCGTGAAGGCGCTGGAGGGCGTCGACTTCCGGCTGCTGCCGGGCGAGGTCCACGCGCTGATGGGAGAGAACGGCGCGGGCAAGTCGACGCTGATCAAGGTGCTGACGGGTGTCCACGACATCGACGAGGGCCGGATCGAGCTGGAGGGCCGCGAGGTCGCCTTCTCCAGCCCGCCGGCCGCCCAGCGGGCCGGGATCAGCACGGTCTACCAGGAGGTCAACCTCTGCCCCAACCTCTCGGTCGCCGAGAACATCTTCATCGGCCGCGAACCGCGCCGGCTCGGCCGCATCCAGTGGAGGGAGACGCGCCGCCGGGCCGCCGAGCTGCTGAAGCGCCTGGAGCTGGACCTCGACGTGTCGGCGTCCCTGTCCTCGTACTCCCTCGCGATCCAGCAGATGGTGGCCATCGCCAGGGCCGTGGACATCGACGCCAGGGTGCTGGTCCTGGACGAGCCCACCTCCAGCCTCGACGCGGGCGAGGTCGCCCAGCTGTTCAGGGTGATGCGGCGGCTGAAGGACCAGGGCATCGCGATCCTGTTCGTCTCCCACTTCCTCGACCAGGTGTACGAGATCGCCGACCGCATGACGATCCTGCGCAACGGCCAGCTCGTCGGCGAGTACCGGACGAGCGAGCTGCCGCAGGTGGAGCTGGTCGCCAAGATGATCGGCCGCGAGCTGGCCGACCTGGAGAGGCTGGAGAGCCTTCCGGGCGAGCCGCCCGCGCGGGACGGCACGCCGCTGGTCGAGGCCAGGGAGCTGGGCAGGACCGGGGCGATCGAGCCCTTCACACTGGCCGTCAGGCGGGGCGAGGTCGTCGGCCTGGCCGGGCTGCTCGGCTCCGGCCGCACCGAGATCGCCCGGCTGCTGTTCGGCGCCGACCACGCGACCACCGGATCGGTGCGCGTCGACGGCGAGCACGCCTCCCTGCGCACCCCCCGGGCGGCCATGGGCCACGGCATCGCGTTCTGCTCGGAGAACCGGCGGGCCGAGGGGCTCATCCCCGACCTCACCGTGCGCGAGAACCTCGTCCTCGCCCTTCAGGCGACGCGCGGATGGACCAGGCCGCTCCCCCGGAGCAGGCAGGAGGAGCTCGTCGGCGAGTACATCGCGGCGCTGAACATCCGCCCGGCCGACCCCGAGCAGCTCGTCGGGAACCTCAGCGGCGGCAACCAGCAGAAGGTGCTGCTGGCGCGCTGGCTGATCCTGCGTCCCCGCCTGCTCATCCTGGACGAGCCCACACGCGGCATCGACGTCGGCGCCAAGGCGGAGATCCAGCGCCTGGTGGCCGAGCTCTCGGCCGGGGGCACGGCCGTGCTGTTCATCTCCGCCGAGCTGGAGGAGGTGCTGCGGCTCAGCCACAGGATCGGCGTGCTGCGCGACCACCGCCTGGTGGCGCGGCTGGACAACGGCGAGAGCCTGACCAGCGCGGCGCTGATGGAGACCATCGCGAGCGGAGGCTCCTCATGACCGCCTTGCTGAGACACCGGCTGCTGTGGCCCGTGGTCATCCTGATCGCGCTGCTGCTGCTCAACGTGGTCTTCACCGACGGCTTCCTGTCCGTCCAGATCAAGGACGGCCACCTGTACGGCAGCCTGGTCGACATCGCCCGCTTCGGCGCCCCCCTGATCCTGGTCGCGCTCGGCATGACCCTCGTCATCGCGACCGGCGGCATCGACCTGTCGGTCGGCTCGGTCGTCGCGATCGCCGGAGCGCTGGCGTGCCTGCGGATCAGCGACCTGCGCGACCAGAACTCAGTAGGCGGCGTGCTGGCCGCCGTCGCCGTGACGCTCGCGCTCTCCCTGCTGCTCGGCGCGTGGAACGGCTTCCTGGTCGCCGGGGTCGGCATGCAGCCGATCATCGCGACGCTGATCCTCATGGTCGCCGGGCGCGGGCTGGCCCAGCTCGTCACCGACGGCCAGATCATCACGATCAACAGCGCCCCCTACAAGCTCATCGGCGGCGGGTACTGGCTCACGCTGCCGTTCGGCGTCATCGTCGTGCCGGCCGTACTGGCGCTGACCGCCTTCCTCACCCGGCGCCTGGCCCTCGGCCTGCTGATCGAGTCGGTCGGCGGCAACGCCGAGGCCAGCCGCCTGGCCGGCATCCGCTCGCGCGGCGTGATCATCATGGTCTACACGTTCTGCGCGCTGTGCGCGGGCATCGCCGGGCTGATGGTCAGCTCGAACGTCTCCAGCGCCGACGGCAACAACGCCGGGCTGTGGATCGAGCTGGACGCCATCCTGGCCGTCGTCATCGGCGGCACCTCGCTGGCCGGCGGCCGCTTCTCGCTGTCGGGCACCGTGCTCGGCGCGCTCATCATCCAGACGCTCACCACCACCATCTACTCGATCGGCGTGCCGCCGGAGACGACGCTGCTGTTCAAGGCCCTGGTGGTCACCGTGGTGTGCCTGCTGCAGTCCCCGGCCTTCCGCGAGAAGGTCTTCCGCCGCAGGCGGCGTCCCCCGCGGGCGCCGTCGGCGCACCAGGAGAAGGTGAGGGTCCCGGCATGACCACCGCCGCAGTCCTCGCGACCGGCCGCGTGCTGCCGCGCAAGTACGTGCCCGTCCTCGTGACCACCGGCCTCTTCGTGGCGATGTTCGTCATCGGCGGCATCCGCTACGAGGGCTTCGCCGGCCCCCAGGTCGTGCTCAACGTCTTCGTCGACAACGCGTTCCTCCTCGTGGTCGCCGTCGGCATGACGTTCGTGATCCTGACGGGAGGCATCGACCTGTCGGTCGGATCGGTGGTCGCCCTGTCCACGATGATCTCGGCGACCCTGGTCACGAACCACGGCTGGCCGGCGCCGGCGGTGATCGCGCTGGTGCTGGTCATCGGCGCGGCGCTGGGCCTCGGCATGGGCGCGATCATCCACTACTTCGAGATCCAGCCGTTCGTGGTGACACTCGCCGGGATGTTCCTCGCCCGGGGCCTGTGCTACACGATCAGCACCGAGTCGATCTCGATCACCGACCCCACCTTCACCGCGTTCGCCCAGACCAAGGTCCCCCTGGGCACCGGCGTCTGGGTCTCCCCGAGCGTGGTGATCGCGGTGGTCACCGTGCTGGTGGGGGCCTGCGTCCTGCACTACACGCGGCTCGGCAGGAACGTCTACGCGGTCGGCGGCAGCGAGCAGTCGGCCCTGCTCATGGGCCTGCCCGTCGCCCGAACCAAGATCGCCGTGTACACGATCAGCGGCTTCTGCTCGGCGCTCGGCGGCGTGCTGCTCTCGTTCTACATGCTGTCGGGGTACGGCCTGCACGCGGTCGGCATGGAGCTGGACGCCATCGCCGCCGTCGTCATCGGCGGCACGCTGCTGACCGGCGGCTCGGGCTACCTGCTCGGCACCGTGCTCGGCGTGCTCGTCCTCGGGCTGATCCAGACGATCATCAGCTTCGAGGGCACCCTCAGCTCCTGGTGGACCAAGATCTTCATCGGCCTGCTCCTGTTCGCGTTCATCCTCCTGCAGCGCCTGATCGGCGCACACTTCATGCGCGCGCCGATCACTAAACCACCCCGACCTGCAATGGCTGAAGACC
>NZ_JBEZFH010000215.1:0-12610 GCF_040649355.1 Sphaerisporangium sp. NPDC049002
GCAACCGCAGGCCGAGGCGGTCCGACAGCTGGTGGGCGAGCTGGGTGAGGCGCAGCGAGTCCAGCCCGAGGTCGACGAAGGTGCTGCGGTCGTCGAGCCGGTGCGCGGGGACCTTCAGGACCTGCCGCACCACGTCGCGGACGGTCTCGGTGAGGTCCGGCCGGGGTGCTCGCGGGGCGGGCTTGCCACCCTGCTCCGCCGCCGGGCGCGGCGGTGCGGACGGGTCAACGGCAGGCCGTTCGAGGGCCACGGACGGGGCGGCGGCACGCCGTTCGAGCGCCGCCGACGGGGCTACGGCATGCCGGACGAGCGCCGTGGCCCGTGCGGCCGGTGCGTGCAGCACCAGCGGAGCCGCGTGTCCCGCCGTCAGCAGCCGCTCCAGGATGCCGAGTCCCTGTGCGCTGTCCAGGGGCCGCTGGCCGCTGGAGGCCAGATAGGCGTCGGCGAAGGCACGGCCGGTGCTCCGCTGGGCAGCCGCGCCCATCCCGCCTTCCGTCCACAGGGGCCACTGCACGGCGATGGTCGCGACCCGCGACGCGTCGTCGCGCAGGGCGCGCGCGTACGCCGCCTGGAAGCGGTTGGCCACCGCGTAGTCGCAGCTGCCGAAGTCGCCCAGGACGGCCGCGCTCGACGAGAAGTGGCACACGAAGGCCGGCGGACGCAAGCCGCTGCGCAGCGCGCGGTCCAGCGCGAGGGTTCCGCGCACCTTCGGCCCGAGGACCGCCTCGAACGACTGACTCGTCTTGTCGAGCAGCGACGCGGCCTCGGCGGCGCCCGCGGCGTGCAAGACCCCGTCGAGCGCGGGCAGCGTGGCCAGCAGCCGGGCCACGGCGTGCGGGTCGCTCATGTCGAGCCGGTGGCAGACGACGTCTCCGCCGTGCCGGCGCAGCGTCCCGGTCCAGGCCTCGTCGGCGGGCCGCAGCGGGGAGCGGCCGACGAGGACCAGGTTGGCGTGGTACGTCCGCGCCAGGTGCTCGGCGACGCGCCGTCCGAGCCCACCGAACGCGCCGGTGACGAGATAGGTCCCGCCAACGCGCAGCCCCGGGCGTGCGGTGGGCGCCGTAGCGACGTCAACCCGCTCCACCCGGCCCACATGGCGCACACCGGCCCGGTACAGCGCGCTGACCGGCCGTTCCTGGTGCTGCTCGGTGAGCAGCAGGTCGGCCCAGCGGGCGGCGGGCGCCTCGCCGTCGTGCATGACCACGCGCAGCGAAGTGCCGGGCAGCACCTCGGCGAGGGACCGCTCGTAGCCGATCAGCGAGTCGAGGACGGCCTCTTCCACGGCGTCGCGGAAGTGCCCGGCGACGAGCACATGGGGGACCTCCAGCCGGGCGCCGGCCAGGGCGCGCACCAGGGCGGCCACGCGCCAGGGCTCACCGAGGAGGGATGCCTCGGTCTCGTGTTCGGCCGACCACAGGTAGTGGATCGCGTCGACGCGCCCGGACTCGGCGGCGACCTCCTCCAGGACCCGCCGCAGGTCGTGCTCGCTGCCGGGGTCCGCCACACGGGCGGTGTCGCCGTCCCCGGCGCCGGAGGCCGTCCGGCCGACGAACACGGGCCGCACGCCCGGGGCGCGCTCGCGCAGTTCCCGCGCGTACGCCCGCTGCGCGGCCTCCCCGGAGAGGAAGCACAGGACGACCTGGTCACCGGCCGCGGGGGTGCCGACCGCGTCCGCCGGTACCCAGCGCTCCTCGAAGAAGTGCACCTGCGCGTCGGCCGTCTCCGGCTCGTCCGGGTCCGCGCCCAGCCAGTGGTACTCCTCGCTGAACGGATACGTCGGCAGGCTGACCCGGCGCGGCCGGTGCTCCCCCGTGTGCAGCTGGTGCCAGTCCACGGAGGCGCCGTCCACCCACAGGCGGGCCAGCTTGTCCAGCCTGCCCTCGGTGAGCCAGCGGCCGGTGAGCTCGCGCAGGTCGTCCTCGTCGAGCAGGGCTGCGGACGCGCCCAGGGAGCCGCGTGCGCACGCGGCGTGGTCGCGGCCGGCGGCGAAGTCCTCCAGTGCGTCCACGAGTTCACTCACGCTGTGCACCACGAAGGCCACCCGCTCCGGCAGGGCGGTGCGGCCGACCTGGAGGGTGTACGCCACATCCGCCAGCCACCGGGCCGGCGCGGTGCCCTCCGGCTCGGCGAGCCGGTGCGCGAACTCGCGGGCGTACCGCATGAGGTTCTCCGGCTTCGCGGCGGAGAGCGGTACGAGCTGCGGCCCGGTGAACGAGGTGCCCTCGTCGCCCGTGGTGGGCGGGGCCTCCTCCAGGATGGCGTGGACGTTGGTGCCGCCGATGCCGAAGGAGCTGACCGCCGCCCGCAGCGGCCCGGTCGTCGGGGTGAGCTCGGTGAGCCGGTCCACGACGTGGAAGGGCGAACGCGCGAAGTCGATCTGCGGGTTGGGCTCCCGGTGGTTGACGGTAGGGGGCACCAGCCGGTGGCCGAGGACCAGCGCGGTCTTGAGGACGCCCGCCAGGCCTGCGGCCGCGTCGAGGTGGCCGAGGTTGGACTTGACGGAGCCGATGCCGCAGAAGCCGGTCCTGGCGGTGTACCGCCGGTAGGCCTCGGAGACCGCCATGACCTCGATCGGGTCGCCGAGCCGGGTGCCGGTGCCGTGGGCCTCCAGGTAGGCGATCGTCTCCGGGTGAACCCCGGTGCGGTCGAGAACCGCCGAGATCAGCTCGGTCTGGCCGCTGACGCTGGGCGCATAGTAACCGGCCTTCCGGTCACCGTCGTTGTTCATCCCGACGCCGCGCAGCAGCGTGTAGACGTGATCGCCGTCGCGCACCGCCGACGCCGCGTCCTTGAGCAGCAGCACGACGACGCCCTCGCCGCCGACCATGCCGTCGGAGTCGGCCGAGAAGGGCTTGCAGTGCCCGTCGGCGGACAGGGTCATGCCCTCCTCGTGGAGGTAGCCGACGGCGAGCTCGCCGTACATGCCCGCGCCGCCGACGAGGGCGTGTCGGGTCTGCCCGGACTGGATGGACTGCACCGCGAGGGCCAGCCCGGCCAGGGAGGAGGAGCAGTTGCTGTGCACGTACAGGCTGGGGCCGCGCAGTCCGAGCCGGTGGGAGATGGTCGTGGGGATGGTGCCGGGCTGCGCCTGGAGGAAGGCGACGAGGCCCTCCGAGTCGCGCCGGGCGCCACGGCCGGCAAGCGGTGCCTGGTACAGGGCGTTGCTCGTGGACATGTACACGGCCGCATCCGCGACGTCGCCCGGCAGGTGGCCGGCGTCCTCCACCGCCTTCCAGGAGTGCTGGAGCAGCAGCCGCAGCTGCGGGTCCATCAGCTCGGCGTCGCGGGGCGTGACCTGGAAGAACTCCGGGTCGAAGTACCCCTTGCCGCGCATCGCGGCCCGCACGGGCACGTAGTCCGGATGCGCGAGCAGTTCCTCGTCCACGCCGAGGTCGCGCAACTCCTGCTCGGAGCAGAGCTCCACGCTCTCCTCCCCGGCGACGAGGTTGCGCCAGAACTGGTGGTGGTCGTCCGCGCCCGGCAGACGGCAGGACACGCCGATGATGGCGACGCTGTCCCCGAGATGAGCGGGGAGGGCGGACGCGGGGGCGGCGGCCGCCGCCGGCGAGCGGTTCTCGGCGGGGCGCCCGGGCTGCTCGTCGCCCGCGCCCAGGGCGGTCAGGTGCTCGCTCATGCCGCGCGCGCTGACGCATTTGAAGACCTCGGCCGCGCCGAAGGGCAGCCCGTACCGCTTGCCCGCACGGTCGGCGAGCACGGCCGCCAGCACCGAGCTGCCGCCCGCGTCCAGGAACGCGTCGGTGGGGCGGAGGTTGGCGACCCCGAGGACGTCGCGCCACAGCGCGAGCACGTCGGCCTCGTCCGGTACGCCGGTGGCGGCGGCCGTGGCCCGTGCGGCGGGCCGGGGCGACTCCGGTACGGCCGGTCCGCGGGTCTCCGCTGCGGCGGGCCGGAGGGCGTCCGGTACGGCGGATTCGGCCGCCTCAGGCAGCGTCACGTCGCGTTCCTCCAGCGCCTTGCGGTCCACCTTGCCGTTCGGCGTCCGGGGCAGCCGGTCGACGGGGAGGAGGAACGGCGGAACCATGTAGTCGGGCAACCGGCGGCGCAGGTGCGCGGAGAGCTCACCGGCCTGCGCGCCCGTCCCGGCCGCTCGGGTGTAGTAGGCCACGAGCTGCTTGCTCTCGGACTGCGTCCGGGCCACGACCGCGCACTCGCGGACGGCCGGGTGGTCGGCCAGGACATGTTCGATCTCGCCGAGTTCGACACGGAAGCCGCGAATCTTGACCTGGGAGTCGATGCGGCCCAGGCACTCGAGGGAGCCGTCGCTGAGCCAGCGCGCCAGGTCGCCCGTGCGGTACAGCCGGGTGCCGGGTGCGAAGGGGTTGTCGGGGAAGCGTTCGGCCGTGAGTTCCGGCTTGTTGAGGTAGCCGAGAGCGAGCCCGTCCCCGGCGATGCACAGCTCGCCGGGGACGCCCGCGGGCACCAGCCGCCCCCGCTCGTCGAGGATGTGGATCCGGGTGTTGTCGATGGGCCGGCCGATGGTGGCGCGCCGGTGCGCCTCGATCCGCCCGGCCGTGGACCACACCGTGGTCTCGGTCGGTCCGAACAGGTTCCAGGCCTCGCAGCCGAGTCCGACGAGGCGCTCCCGCAAGGTCTCCGGCAGCGCCTCGCCTCCGCACAGGACGCGCACCCGCTCCTCGTTGGCCCACCCGGCGTGGAACAGCATCGCCCAGGTCGACGGGGTCGCCTGCATCACCGTCGGCCGGACGGCGCCGATCAGCTCCTTCAGGCGCTCGGGGTCCCGCGCGGTGGCGGCGTCGCAGACGTGGCAGAGGGCACCGGTGACGAGCGGCAGGAAGAGTTCGAGCACGGCGATGTCGAAGCTGTGCGTCGTCACCGCGAGCATCCGGTCGTCGGCCGTCAGGCCGGGCCTGCGGGCCATCGCGCACAGGAAGTTGGTGAGGGCCCGGTGTGGCACCATCACCCCCTTGGGGTTGCCTGTGCTGCCCGAGGTGTAGATGACGTAGGCCAGATCGGCTCCCCCGACGCGCTGCCACGGCACCCACGGGGCGTCGTCGGGCCGCTCCTCGTCGATGAGGACGACGTGCGGCGCGGCCGGCTCCGTCGTCAGCTCCCGGAGCCGGCCGTGCAGCCCCGAGTCGGAGACCACGACCCGCGGCCGGGCGTCGGCCAGGATGTATGCGAGACGGTCGCTCGGGTAGCCGGGGTCCAGCGGGATGTACGCACCGCCCGCCTTCATCGTGCCCAGCAGCGTGACCAGCAGCTCGGCGGAGCGCTCCATGTAGACGGCGATGAGGCTGCCGGGGCCGACACCCAGCGCTGCCAGGCGGCCGGCGAACCGGGTCGAGCGGGCGTCCAGTTCGGCGTAGGTGAGCGTGTCGGCGCCGCTCACCACCGCCACGGCGTCGGGTGTGCGCGCGGCCTGCTCGGCGAAGAGCTCGTGGACGCACCGGTCGGGCTGCGCCACCTCCGTGGCGTTCCACTCCACGGTCAGGGTGTGCCGCTCCTCGGGCGACAGCAGGGAGCACTCGTCGACCGGCAGGCCGGGCGCCTCCGACACCGTGCGCAGCAGATGCTCGTACTGGCGCAACAGTTGTTCGGCCGTCTCCGGGTCGAACAGGGCGGCGTCGTACTTGCAGTTGACGGTGAAGCCGGGTCCGTGCTCGCCGGGCTCGACGACCTCCAGGACGAGTTCGTACTCGCCCTCCTGGTGGATGCCCTCGACGTACCGGAACGACGGGGCGGGCGCGGTCACGTCCTCGTACCAGTCCTGGTACATGAAGACGCAGGTGAAGACCGGTGAGCCAGCGCCGGACAGGCCGAGTTCGCGCACCAGCGCCGTGAAGGGGTAGTCGTGGGCGAGGCCGTCGACCAGGGTCTTCTGGACGCTCGCGCACAGATCGGCGAAGGGTTCGGCCGGGCTGATCCGGCTGCGCACCGGCATCATTTTCACGAAGTGGCCGACCGTCGCGGCGAAGCCGTGCGCGGGCCGGGTGTTCACCGGCATGCCCACGATCACGTCGTTCTGCTGCGTGTACCGGCTCAGCAGCACCTTGAAGGCCGCGAGGAACAGCGCCGACGGGTAGAGGCCGTGGTCGCGGGCGGCCTGTGCGATCCGCTCGCTCAGCTCCGGCGACAGGCGCCGCGTCGCGGTGGCCCCGCGCACGGGGCCGGAGAGCGCGGAGCGCGGCCGGTCGGCGGGCAGCGCGAGCGCGGGCAGCGGCGGAGTCAGCCGGTCGCGCCAGTAGGCGAGCCGGGCGCCGGCGTCCGCGGCTCGCAGGCCGGCCTTCTCCAGCGCGACGAACTCCTCGTACCCGGCGGTAGGCTGGAAGGCGTCGGCGGGCGTGCCGTCCAGCCGCGCCTGGTAGCCGCGGAGCAGGTCCTTCACCAGGACGACGGCTGAGGTGCCGTCGAGGACGATATGGTGGGCGTTCAGCAGCACCCAGGACTCGCCGCCTGGCCCGTGGAAGACGCCGATCCGGCACAGGGGGCCCTGCTCCAGGTCGAACGGCGCCTTGGCCGCGGCGCGGACGCGCTCGAGCACCTCGGCCTCGCCGTACGTCGTGAGATGGTGCTCCGTCAGCCACTCTCCGTCCGCCGGGGCCTCAACGAGCAGCAGGAGGCCGTGCTCCTCCCGGACGACGCCGCGCAGGACCCGATGCCAGGAGCGCACGGCGTCGAACGCACAGCGCAGCGCCGCCACGTCGAGCCCGGTCACCCGGAAGCACAGAGGCACGTTGTAGGCGCTCGCGTCCGGTGCCGCCTTGTGCAGGGCCCACAGTCCCTGCTGGCCATCGGAGAGCGGGTGGCGCAGGACCGCATCGGCGGTGGTGTGGTGCCGTACGGCGTCGTCGGCGGCCTCCCGCGCGGCGGGGGCGGTGACGCCCCGCCCGGCCAGGTGAGCGGCGAGTTCGTCGACCGTGCCGTACTCGAAGAGGAGCGCGGTCTCGAACTCCGGGTCGAGGTCCCGGATCTGCCTGCCCAGCCGTACGAGCGCCATGGAGGACAGCCCGACACCGGTGAAGTCGTGGTCGGTGGGCACCTGGGACGCGTCGCGGCCGAGGTACGCCGCGACGGTCCTGCGCAGCCAGTCCCGCACGCCCTCCTGCTTGGCGGGCGCGGAGATTCCGCCGCTCGGAGCGGGGGCCGATGCCGGGCGCGGCTCCGTGTACCAGTGCGGGGTGCGCCGGAAGGGGTACGTGGGCAGGCTGACCCGCCGCGCCGGGCGGCCGGCGTACAGCGCGTCCCAGGAGACGGCCGCGCCCGAGAGCCACCTCCGGGCCGTCTCGTGCGGGTCGGCCCCGACGGCCACAGGCCCGTCGGAACCACTGTGGCCGGGACGCGGTCCACCGGTGAGGTCGGCGTACTCGTTGGCGCCCGCTTCCCCCGTCTCACGGAACTCCGTGAGACGGGCGGCGAGTTCCGCCGTGGACCGCACCACGTACGCCAGCCGGACAGGCAGTTCGTCCCGACCGACCTGCAGGGTGCGGGCGAGGCCGGGCAGCGCCACCGGGTGGGCGGTGCGGGCCGCGTCGGCGAGGAAGTCCGCCAGGCGCCCGGTCACGGTGCGCAGTTCCTCCGGGGTCCGCGCCGACAGCGGCACCAGGCAGGGCTCCTCGTGCGTGTGCTCCATCGCCGGGGCCACGTCGCCGCCTCCACTGTGTTCCTCGATGATCAGATGTGCGTTCGAGCCGCCCGCGCCGAAGCAGGAGATGCCGGCGCGGCGCGGGAGGGCCCGGCCCTCGGCGTCGGTCGGCGTCCAGGGGGCGAGTTCGCGCTGCACGTGGAACGGCGACCGCTTGAAGACGATCCCCGTGTTGAGCTCCTCGGCGTTGATCGAGGGCGCGAGCTGCCCGTGCCGCATCTGCATCAGTACCTTGGTCAGGCTCGCGATGCCCGACGCGCTCTCGCAGTGCCCCAGGTTCGACTTGAGTGAGCCGACCGCGCAGTACCGGCCCGCGCGGTCGGTGCCGAACGCGCGCGACAGCGCCGCTATCTCGATGGAGTCGCCGAGAGCGGTGGCCGTGCCATGGGCCTCAACGTAGCTGACGGTGGCCGGGGCCACGCCCGCCTTCTCCAGGGCTCGCGCCACGACGTCCCGCTGCGCCTTCGGGCTGGGCATGCTGTACCGGCTGGTGCGCCCGCCGGCGTTGACCGCGCTGCCCTTGATGACCGCGTACACGTGGTCGCCGCCGTCTAGCGCGTCCTGGAGCGGACGTAGCAGTACGGCGCCCACACCCTCGGCCGCCAGGAAACCGTCCGCGTGCTCGGAGAAGGGCCGGCACCGGTCGCCGTCGGACAGCAGCCCGTGCTCAGCGAGGACGTCGAAGTGGTCCGCGTTCAGCAGCAGGTTGACCCCGCCCGCGATCGCGCAGTCGTTGTCGCCGCTGCGCAGGCTCTCCACGGCCAGGTGGACGGCGGTGAGTGAGGACGAGCAGGCCGTGTCGACGGCGATGCTGGCCCCCTGGAAGTCAAACAGGTGGGAGGTGCGGTTCACGATCGACGAGTAGGCGGTGCGCCCGTTGTACGTCGAGTTCATGACGCCGGCGAACACACCGACCCGGCCCTGCCGGTTGAGGGCCTCGGCCGTGTAGCCGGCGTCCTGGACGCAGCTGTGGACCGTCTCGACGAACAGCCGCTCCTGGGGGTCCATGGCCGCCGCCTCGTCCGCGGGGATGCCGAAGTAGTCCGCGTCGAAGGAGGCCACGTCGTCCAGGAAGCCGCCCCACGGGCGGCCGCGCCCTTCCTCGTCCCAGCTCACCCACCAGCGGTCGGCCGGGTACGGGGCCGTGCAGTTCATGCCCCCGCGGACGTTCTCCCAGAGTTCGGCGGGGCTGTCGGCCTGCGGGTAGCGGCAGGCCAGACCGATCACGGCGATGTCTCCGGAGGGCCTGGTGGCGCCTCCGGTCCGCGACACGGCCGGTGTGTCAGAGGGCTCGACGGCGGGCGCCGGGGCGGTGAGCACGGTCCGGGGCGCGTGTACCTCGACCGGCGGCTCGGGGCGCTCGGAGTGCTCCGCGACGAGGTGCGCCACGACGTCCCTGATGGTCGGGCAGTCGAAGAACAGCGTGCTGCTGAGCCCATCGAAGTCCTGGCTCAGCGCGTTGTTGAGCTGGACGACGAGAATGGAGTCCAGGCCGAGGTCGAAGAGGTTGGCGTCGGGCGACAGCTCTCCCGGGGCCAACCGCAGTGTGGCCGCGACGAGTTCCGTGACCCGGCGCGTGGTGCGCTCGACGCGGGACGCGGCGGCAGGGCCGGACTCCGCGGCGGGCTCCGGCCGTTCGGCCGGCGCGCTGCCGAAGAGCCTGCGCAGCTCCGCCTCCCGGGTCTCCAGGAAGTGGCCGACCAGTTCGTCGAGGGTCCGCAGCTCGAAGAAGAGGGTGCTGCTGACGTCCTCGAAGTCCCGGGTGAGGGCGTTGTTCATGCCGGACACCAGGATGGAGTCCAGGCCGTAGTCGTGCAGGTCCTTGTGCGGGTCGAGGTCCTCGTCCGGCAGGCGCAGCGCCTCGCGCAGCAGCCGTTCGAAGTACTCGGTGGTCCGCGCCCGCAGCGTGCCGTCCGGCACGGTGCCGCCGGACACGGTCGGCGGCCGCTCCTGCCCCCGCGGGCCGGTGTCGGCCTTCGTGCGCGGTACCCGGAACAGCCCGTCGCTCTCGGCGACGGTGAGCTGCTGGCCGAGGGCGTGCGCCTCCTGCTCCGGCTGGACGGCCCTGCGGAAACCCTCGCGGGCCAGCACGTCGAGCCAGCGCTCGGGGGTGAGCACCGGGCTGCCGGGGATGCGCAGCTCGGCGTCCTGCGAACGCCACCAGCCGTCGACGAGCCCGAAGGTGAGGTGGGCCAGGAGCGTGTTTCGGCTCATCTCGTTCAGGAACAGCAGTCCGCCGGGCCGCAGGGCCGCCTTGACGTTGCGCAGGGTCCGGGCGATGTCGGCGGTTGCGTGCAGGACGTTGGTCGCCACGACGACGTCGAAGGAGCCCGGTTCCAGGCCCTGTTCCCCGGGCGGGCGCTCGACGTCGAGGATGCGGGTCGTCACGTACGGGTGGCGCGGGAGCAGTTGCTCCTCGGCTCGAAACAGGAACGCCTTGGACAGGTCGGTGTAGCAGTACTCCTCGATGCGGTCGCGCAGCGGTTCGAGGGTCCCCAGGACCCGGGCGCTGGTGGCACCGGTCCCGGCGCCGACCTCCAGGATGCGCAGCCGCCGTGCGGGGTCGGCCGCGCCCCACCGGCGCACGGCGTCGGCGAGGAGTTCGCCGAGCCGGTCGTTGAAGTAGTCGGCGATGGGGTCGCCCCGGTAGATGCCCTCCACCCGGGACATGGACGAGCCGGGGAAGAGGATCTCGGTGGCGGGCCGAGCTCCGACGAGGACGTCGGGCAGCGCCCGCAGACAGGATTCGACGAGGTCGACGTGGGCTCGCTGGTGGGCGCCGTGGTGCCACTGCTGGCGCTCGTCGTGCCACTGGCGCCACAGTTCGGCGCTGTCGAGGCCGGCGGGCGCGAGGGCGACGCGGCGCCCGCCACGCACCTGGAGCAGTCCGGCGTGCGTCAGCACGCGGTCGCTCTCCTCCAGCCAGCGCCGGTACTTGGGGAGCACGCGCCGCTCCAGGCCGTCCAGGCCGAGGTCGCGCAGCGTGGTGACGAGCAGCCGTTCCGCGAGCTCGCACAGGCGGGGGTGCGGCAGGAAGCGGCTCAGCCGTGCGACCTCGCCGGGCGGCGGGCGGTGGTCCGCCACGACCCGGTCGAGCACGGGGGGCAGCGGGGCGGATCCGGCCACCTGCCGCTCGTCGAGGGCGAGGCCGTCGAGCGCCTCGTCGCCGAAGGTCCGCATGAGCGCCACCTGGTCGTGCTCGCCGCCGAGGAAGTGCGCCAGGTGGCGCAGCGCCTCCTCGGGGTCGAGGGAGTCGATGCCCTCGGCCGCCATGCGGCTGCGGTAGAAGTCGTCGCTGACGACACCGGTGGCGCCCCAGTAGCCCCAGTTGACGCTCTTCACGACGGTGTCCGGCCACTGTTCGCGCAGGGCGGCGGCAAGCGCGTCCTTGAAGGTGCACCCGGCCGCGTAGTTGGCCTGCCCGGCGTCCCGGACGTGGCTCTCCACCGAGGAGAAGAAGAGGACGAGTTCCAGGGGTTCGGCGCCGAAGACGCGGGCCATGGCGGCGCCGACGTCGACCTTGGAGGCCAATGCGGCGCGAAACCGCTCCTCGTCCATGTTGGCGAGCGTCTTGTCGGCCAAGACGATCGCGGAGTGCACCACGCCGTCGATGCGCGGGCGGCGCTCCTTGATCCGGCGGTGGGCGGCCGTGAGGCTGTCGACGTCGCGCGCGTCGGCCGGGACGTAGAGGGGTGCCTCCGCGCCGACGGACCGCGCCAGCGCGGCGAGTTCGGCGAGCCGGCGCTCGATGTCCTCGTCCTGCTGCCGCCGGCCGATCCATACGATCGCCGCCTGGTGGTGCTCCACCATGTACCGGCTCCACAGCTCGCCGATGCCGCCGGCGCCGCCGATGACGACGTAGCAGCCGCGGCGGCGGTAGGGCGCTCCGGCGGGCTCCAGGGCCGGGACGGGGAGGAGTTCGTGCGAGAACCACCGGCCCTCGCGCAGCGCCAGCGTGGTGCCGGGCCGCACGGCGGGCATCGCGTGCCAGGCCCGCTCCAGGGCCGGTACGACGTCCGCGCGGTCGTCGCCGGGCAGGTCGAGCAGGCGGACGGCCCACCGGGCGTGCTCCTTGGCCGCGCTGCCCATCAGCCCGTGCACGCTCGCGTGGGTGGCGGCGACCCGGTCGCCGGGGTTCACCCGCTGCGTGCCGTACGTCAGGACGGTCCAGGTGAGCCGCCTCGTGCCGTGTCCCAGGGACAGCAGCGCCCGGACGATCCGGTAGACCTCGATGACGCCGTGCTCTTGGCCGCGTACCAGGTCGCCGCCTTCGTGCGGGGCGACCCAGACGACGTGCGCGGGGGCGTCGTCGCCGCAGACCTCGCGGATCCGCCCGGCGATCTCCTCCCAGGTGGCGCCCGGGTGCAGCGAGACGCGCCGGTGGCCGGGTGCGCACGCGCTCAGGGCGTCGCCCAGCCGCCGGTCGGCGTCGAAGACCAGGACGACGCCCGGCTCCCCGGCAACGCCGTCCGCCGGGAGGGCGAGGTTCCGCGGCTCCCACACCGGGAGCAGGGTGCGCAGCGCCGAGTTCCGGCGCTCGCCGACGTCCGACTCTCCCGTGTCGACCGCGCGGTACGTCAGACCGCGCAGCGCCGCGCAGACGCGGCCGCGGGCGTCGGTCAGGTCGATGTCCAGGACACGGGCGACGCCCTCGGGCCGTGCCCCGGCCGCCGGGCGCACCCATGCGTACATCGACTCGCCGCAGTCGGCGAACACGTCGAGCCGGTCCAGGGCGAACGGCACCGCCATCGCAGCGCCGTCGTCCAGCAGCTCCGCGCCGGGCTCGTCGAGGGCGGTGTGCAGGCCGAGCGAGGCGTGGATCGCCGCGTCGAGGAACGCCGGGTGGAGCGTGTACCGCTGGAGCGAGTCGCGCGACGGCTCGTCGACGCGCAGCTCGGCCAGTACCTCGCGGCGCCCGTCGACTGGTGCCGGGCGTGCCAGAAGGCTCGCCCGCCGACTTCGGCGCCTCCGTCAGCGGCTGACCGC
>NZ_JBEZFH010000216.1:0-12556 GCF_040649355.1 Sphaerisporangium sp. NPDC049002
GCGGTCGGCCGCGTAGTCATACCGGTAGACCGATGGTGGCTGCACGTACGAGGTGAAGTTCACCCACACCTCGTCGCCGCTCCAGCTGCCATCGAGCGCCGAGCTGGGCGGCGCCGTCCACGAGTACACCCACCGGGTCATGGAGGACACCCTGCCCGGCGGTGAGGCGCGCCTCGGCCCCGACTGGGCGTTGCAGTCGCCGCGGGACTGGGTCGACGTGCTCCGCACCGCCGTGCCCGAGGCCCTGGCCGCCGCCGGAGTGCCCGCCTGGCGGGTCGTCGGCATCGGCACCGACTTCACCGCGTGCACCGTGCTGCCCGCCACCGCCGACGGCACACCGCTGTGCGAGCTGCTGCCCGGCCGCCCGCACGCCTGGCCCAAGCTGTGGAAGCACCACGCCGCCCAGCCCCACGCCGACCGGATCAACGCCCTGGCCGCCGAACGCGGTGAGCCCTGGCTGCCGCGCTACGGCGGCAGGATCTCCTCCGAGTGGGAGTTCGCCAAGGGCCTGCAGGTCTTCGAGGAGGACATCGAGGTCTACCACCTGGCGGAGCGGTGGATCGAGGCGGCCGACTGGATCGTCTGGCAGCTCACCGGAGTGGAGACCCGCAACGTCTGCACCGCCGGATACAAGGGCATCCACCAGGACGGCGGCTACCCCTCCGAGGAGTTCCTGGCCGCGCTGGACCCGGGGTTCGCCGGGTTCACCGCCAAGCTCGGGCACGAGTTGTCCCCGCTCGGCGGCCTGGCCGGGCGGCTGACCGCCGGGGCGGCGGGGTGGACCGGCCTCCCCGAAGGCATCGCGGTGGCGGTCGGCAACGTCGACGCGCACGTCACCGCCGCCGCCGCCGACGCGGTGCGGCCGGGCCAGATGGTCGCCATCATGGGCACCTCCACCTGCCACGTCATGTCCTCCGACCGGCTGGCGGAGGTGCCGGGCATGTGCGGGGTGGTGCGCGACGGGATCGTCCCGGGCCTGTGGGGCTACGAGGCGGGCCAGTCGGGCGTGGGCGACATCTTCGCCTGGTTCGCCGAGACCTCGGTGCCCGCCTCCTACACCGAGCGGGCCGCCGGGCTCGGCCTGACCGTCCACGAGTACCTGACCTCGCTGGCCTCCGCGCAGAAGGTGGGCGCCCACGGCCTGGTCGCGCTCGACTGGCACAACGGCAACCGCTCGGTGCTGGTGGACCACAACCTCTCCGGCGTGATCGTCGGCCAGACGCTCGCCACCAGGCCGGAGGATGTCTACCGCGCGCTCATCGAGGCCACCGCGTTCGGCGCCCGCGTCATCGTGGAGACGTTCGAGACCTCGGGGGTGCCCGTGGAGGAGTTCGTCGTCGCGGGCGGGCTGCTCCGAAACCCCTTCCTCATGCAGCTCTACGCCGACGTGCTGCGCCGCCCGCTGTCGGTCATCGGCTCCGAGCAGGGGCCCGCACTCGGCTCGGCGATCCACGCCGCCGTCGCCGCCGGGGCCCACGACGACATCACGACGGCGGCCGCCGCGATGGGTAAGCGCACGACGGCCGCGTACGTGCCGGACCCCGAGCGGGCCGGCGCCTACGACCGGCTGTACGCCGAGTACCGCCTGCTGCACGACCACTTCGCCGACGGGGAGCTCCTGCACCGGCTCCGCGCGATCAGGGACGAGGCCAGGGCATGATGCTGGAAGAGCTGAGGGAGACGGTCTGCCGGCTGCACGCCGAGCTGGTGCGCTACGGCCTCGTCGCCTGGACCGCGGGCAACGTCTCCGGACGGGCGCCCGGCGGCGACCTGTTCGTCATCAAGCCGAGCGGGGTCTCCTACGACGACCTGACCCCCGAGGCGATGGTCGTGTGCGACCTCGACGGCACCCTCGTGGACGGCGGCTTCTCGCCCTCCAGCGACACCGCGGCGCACGCCTACGCCTACCGCCACCTGCCGGAGGTGAACGGCGTGGTGCACACCCACTCCACGTACGCCTCGGCGTGGGCCGCGCGCGGTGAGGCGATCCCCTGCGTGCTCACCGCGATGGCCGACGAGTTCGGCGGCGAGATCCCCGTCGGGCCGTTCGCCCTGATCGGCGGCGACGACATCGGCAAGGGCATCGTGAGCACGCTGGAGGGCCACCGCTCCCCTGCCGTGCTCATGCGGAACCACGGCGTCTTCACCATCGGCGACTCGCCGAAGGCCGCCGTCAAGGCCGCCGTGATGTGCGAGGACGTCGCGCGCACCGTGCACGTGGCGCGGCAGCTCGGCGAGCCGCTGCCGATCGCGCCCGCCGACGTCGACCGTTTGCACGACCGCTACCAGAACGTCTATGGACAGAGGAGTCACCTGTGAAGCTTTGGTTCCTGACCGGCAGCCAGGGCCTGTACGGCGAGGACACGTTGCGGCAGGTGGCCGGCCAGTCCCGGGAGATCGCCGGGGCCCTGGACCGGGCCCTGCCCTTCGAGGTGGTCTGGAAGCCGGTGCTCACCGACGCGGCGGCCATCCGCAAGGTGTGCCTGGCGGCCAACGCCGACGAGGACTGCGGCGGCCTGATCGCGTGGATGCACACCTTCTCACCGGCCAAGATGTGGATCGCCGGCCTGGACGCGCTGCGCAGGCCCCTGCTGCACCTGCACACCCAGGCCAACAGGGAACTGCCGTGGAGCTCCATCGACATGGACTTCATGAACCTCAACCAGGCCGCCCACGGCGACCGCGAGTTCGGCTACATCCAGTCGAGGCTCGGCGTGCCGCGCAAGACCGTGGCCGGGCACGTGAGCGACCCCGCGGTGGTGGCGCGCGTCGCCGCCTGGGCGCGGGCCGCGGCGGGACGGGCCGAGGTCGGCTCGCTCAAGCTGGCCAGGTTCGGCGACAACATGCGCGACGTGGCGGTCACCGAGGGCGACAAGGTCGAGGCGCAGCTGCGGTTCGGCGTCTCGGTGAACACCTACGGCGTCAACGACCTGGTCGACGCGGTCGCCGCGGCCTCCGACGCGGAGGTGACCACTCTGGTCAAGGAGTACGAGGACGGCTACCTCGTCGCCCCCGCGCTGCGGGCGGGCGGGGAGCGGCACGAGTCGCTGCGGTACGCGGCGCGCATCGAGCTGGGCCTGCGCCGCTTCCTCGCGGACGGAGGCTTCAAGGCGTTCACCACCAACTTCGAGGACCTCGGCGGGCTGCGGCAGCTTCCTGGGCTGGCCGTCCAGCGGCTGATGGCCGACGGCTACGGGTTCGGCGGCGAGGGCGACTGGAAGACCTCGGTGCTGCTGCGCACCCTGAAGGTCATGTCGGCGGGGCTCGAAGGCGGCACCTCCTTCATGGAGGACTACACCTACCACCTGACGCCGGGCGAGGAGGTCATCCTCGGCGCGCACATGCTGGAGGTCTGCCCGAGCATCGCCTCGGGCACGCCGTCGTGCGAGATCCACCCGCTGAGCATCGGCGGTCGCGAGGACCCCGTGCGGCTGGTGTTCGACGCCCGCCCCGGGCCCGCGATCGTGGTGGGCCTGGCCGACATGGGCGAACGGTTCCGGCTGGTGGCCAACGAGATCGACGTGGTCGGCCCCGCCGAGCCGCTGCCGCGCCTGCCGGTCGCCCGCGCCGTCTGGAAGCCCCGCCCCAGCCTGCGGGTCTCGGCCGAGTCCTGGCTGACGGCCGGGGCTCCGCACCACACCGTGCTGTCCGCCGCGGTCGGCGCCGAGGAGCTGACCGACCTCGCCGACATGCTCGGCGTCGAGCTGGTCCTCATCGACGCCGACACCACCTCCCGCCGGTTCTCCCAGGAGCTGCGCTGGAACCAGGCGTACTACCGCCTCGCCCAGGGGTTCTGACCGGCTTCCCCGCGCTGGCGGGGCCTTCCTCGTACGGCCCGGAGTAGATCTCCCTTTCGGGTTAATTTTTGTGACAAATCATTTTTTATGCGAGTCAAGTCCTTGAAAAGACGACAAGATCCATTCACGATTCTCCACGTGGGCTGTAAAGATCACCTATAGCCCACGTCACTTTCCCCGGCGGGACACCCCCGCCCGGCGTGAAGGAGATCGTGTGTCCATCGCCCCCCGACGCTGGCGAGCGGTCCTGGCCGGGACGCTCACGGCCCTCGCCCTCTTGCTCCCCCAGGGCGTGGCCCAGGCCGCACCCGACCCCGACAAGATCGACAAAACCGTCCTCGCGAAGCTCGCGGCGGACGACAAGGCCACCTTCTGGGTCCGCCTGAAGAGCGACGCCGACCTCAGCGCGGCCCGCCGGGCCAAGACCAAGACCGAGAAGGCCGAGCAGGTCTACCGCGCCAAGACCGAGCTGGCCGCCTCGTCGCAGGCGGGCCTCCGCGCGCTCCTCACCGCCCAGCGTGCCGAGTTCACCCCGTTCTGGATCGCCAACGCCGTCCAGGTGACCGGCGACGCCAAGCTCGCCTCCGAAATCGCGAAGCTGCCCGAGGTGGAGGGCATCGAACCCACCCACGTCACCAAGCTGCCCGAGCCGCTACCGGGCAAGGCCGTGGCGAAGATCCAGGGAACCGAGTGGAACATCGACCGCGTCAACGCCCCACGGGTGTGGAACGAGCTCGGCGTCCGCGGTGAGGGCATCGTCGTGGCGAGCATTGACAGCGGCGTGCAGTTCGACCACCCCGCGCTGGCCGCCCAGTATCGCGGCAGGAACCCCGACGGGACCCTCGATCACAACTACAACTGGTTCGACCCGGCGGGGGTGTGCCCGAGCGCCGCGCCGTGCGACAACAACGACCACGGCACCCACACCATGGGCACCATGGTGGGCGGCGACGGCGGCGCCAACACCATCGGGGTGGCTCCCGGCGCCAAGTGGATCGCCGCCAAGGGGTGCGAGACGAACAGTTGCACCGACGCCTCGCTGCTCGCCGCCGGTCAGTGGATGCTCGCCCCCACCGACCTGAACGGCCACAACCCGCGCCCCGACCTGGCGCCCGACATCGTCAACAACTCCTGGGGCGGGGCGGGCTTCGACCCCTGGTACAAGGAGATCGTCGAGGCGTGGGTCGCGGCGGGCATCTTCCCCGCCTTCGCCAACGGCAACGTCACGGGCGCGGGCTGCAACTCCAGCGGCTCGCCCGGCCAGTACATCTCCAGCTACAGCGCGGGCGCGTTCGACGTCAACAACGCCATCGCGAGCTTCTCCACCCGCGGCTCCGGCGAGAGCGGCGAGATCAAGCCCAACATCGCGGCGCCCGGCGTGGACGTCCGCTCGTCCATCCCCGGCGGGTACGACAGCTTCTCCGGCACCTCGATGGCCAGCCCGCACCTGGCGGCCACCGTGGCGCTGATGTGGTCGGCCTCCCCCGCCCTGCAGGGCGACATCGCCGGCACCAGGGCGCTGCTCGACCGCACCGCGATCGACGTCGACGACACCCGCTGCGGCGGCACCGCCGCGGACAACAACATCTGGGGCGAGGGCCGGCTCGACGCCTTCGCGGCGGTCCAGGCCGCTCCCACCGGGGCGCTCGGCGGGCTCACGGGCACGGTCACCGCCGGTGGCTCGCCGGTGGCCGGGGCGACCGTCACCGTCACCGGGCCGCTGAGCCGTACGATCACCACCGCCCAGGACGGGACGTACGCGCTGCCCCGCCTGCTGGAGGGTGACTACGAGCTCACCGCCGAGAAGTTCGGGTACGGCGACGCCACCGCGAGCGTCACCATCGTGGCCGACCAGACGGCCACCGAGGACGTGACGCTGACGCCACAGGCCTCGGGCACGGTGTCGGGAACGGTCACCGCCGGGGGCGCCCCCGAGGTGGGCGCCACGGTGACCGCGGTCGGCACCCCGGTCAGCGGGGTCACCGACGCCACGGGCCGGTACCGGCTCACCCTGCCGAACGGCTCCTACGATCTGAGGACCACCCCGCTGTCTCGATGCGCGGGCGGCCTCACCGTGCCGATCACGGTGAACGGCGACCTGACCAAGGACATCGCGCTGCCGCGCCGCGCCGACACCTTCGGGTACACCTGCACGGCGGCCTCCGAGACCTTCGTCGCGGGCACCGTCAAGCAGGCGCTCACCGGTGACGACGCGGCCCAGCAGATCACGCTGCCGTTCGCCTTCCCCTTCTACGGCAGCGCCTACACCGGCGGCTGGATCAGCAGTAACGGGTTCGTCAGCTTCGCCGCGAGCAGCACCACGGCGACCAACGGGTCCCTGCCCTCCACCACCGCGCCCAACGCGGCGCTCTACCCCTACTGGGACGACCTGGTGCTGGACGACCGGTCCGGCGTCTACACCGCCACCGTCGGCACCGCGCCGAAGCGGACGTTCGTCATCGAGTGGCGTGACGCCCGGTTCTACTCCGACGCCGGCCTGCGCGTCTCGTTCTCGGCGCTGCTCGGCGAGGACGGCTCGATCGGGTTCCGCTATCGCGGCATCACCAACGAGCGAGCCGCCGGGAACAGCGCCACGATCGGCATCGAGAGCGCGGGCGGCACCGACGCGCTGCAGTACTCCTTCAACAGCGCCGCGCTGGTCGAGGGCCAGAGCCTGACCTTCGCCGCGAGCCGGCACGGGTTGCTGAGGGGCACGGTCACCGACGCCAACGACGGCAGGCCGGTGCCGGGCGCGACGGTGAAGGTCGGCGACGTGGCCACCTACACCACCGGGGACGACGGCACGTTCCTCGGGCAGGTCCTCGTGGGCGACTACCGCGTCGAGGTCTCCAAGGCCGACTACGGGACCTTCAGCCAGGAGGTCACCATCACCGCCGGGGCCGTGACCCGGGTCGACACCGCCCTGGCCACCGGCCGCGTGACGGCCTCGGTCGGCGAGGTGACCCTGGTCATGCCCGCCGCGTCCACCAGGTCGGGCACGGTCGTGCTGTCCAACCTCGGCGCCGCCACGGCCTACACCGTCGTGACCGATCCCGCCCAGAGCTGGCTGGCCGTGACGCCCGCCGGCGGCGATCTCGCCCCGGGCAAGTCGGTGACGCTGAAGGTCACCGCCTCCAGCGCGGGCGTCCAGCCGGGCACCGTACGCTCCGGCAAGCTGCTGGTGCGCTCGTCGAGCGGCCGGAACCCGCAGATCGAGGTCCTCGTGACGGTCGTGGTGCCCAAGCACCAGGTGGCCATCGACGTGGGCGCCACCAAGGACCTCCTGGACGCCGCCGGCGACCGCTGGTCCGCCGACCGCAAGTACGTCGCCGGCGGCTCCGGCTACGTGGGCACCGGCACGAGCACGAGCACGGCGAGCAAGCCGATCGCGGGCACCACCGAGCAGGAGCTGTTCAAGCGCGCCCGCGAGAAGATGCTGGAGTACCGGTTCGACCAGGTGCCCAACGGCACCTACACCGTCGAGCTGGGCTTCGCCGAGACCCGCGCCATGCGTGAGGGCCGCCGGGTCTTCGACGTCATCATCGAGGGCCAGCTCGCGATCCCCGCGCTGGACCTGGCCCTGGAGGCCGGCACGTACACCGCCGTCAACCGGCAGTACACGGTGAAGGTCACCGACGGCCAGCTCAACGTGCGTTTCGCCGAGCGGGTCGGCGATCCCATCGTCAACGCCATCCGCATCTCCGAGCGTCCCGACAAGGCCACCCCCTAGTGGCCTGAGCCCCCGGCCGCCCGTCCCGCCTCCCCGTCGGGACGGGCGGTCCCGCATGTGACGGTCCCGCATGTGGCGACCTCGATCGCTACCACGGAACCGGGCCCGTGTCGCCGAAGCAGCCGCCGGTCGGGCCGTCGGCGCCGAGGGTGGCGAGCCGCACCGCGACCGCGGCCCCCTCGGCGGCGGTGCGGGTGAGGCCGGGGACGGCCTTGGTGAAACCGGTCGCGCACGGGCCCGGGTCCGCCGCGTTGACCAGGACACCGTGCTCGCGAAGCCCCTTGGCGTACTGCACGGTCACCGAGTTGAGCGCGGTCTTGGACGGGACGTACGCGAGCGAGGCGGGCCGGCGGGTGAAGTGACCGCCGGGGTCGGACATCAGCGTGAGCGAGCCGAGGCCGCTGGTGACGTTGACGACGCGTCCCGCCGACGAACGCAGCAGCAGAGGGATCATCGCGGTGGTCACGCTGATGACGCCGAAGACGTTGGTCTCGAACACCTCCCTGACGACGTCCAGCTCGGCGCTGCCGGGATCCTGCCCGGGGAGGTCGCCCAGGATCCCGGCATTGTTGACCAGGACGTCGAGCACGCCGAAGTGGTCGCCGACGTACCGCGCGGCCGCCGTGACCGACGCGCGGTCGGTGACGTCGAGCTGGATCGCCCGCACGTCGGCGGCGGCGGACCGGAGGGCGGCCGCCGCCTCCTCGCCGCGACGCGCGTCCCTGGCGGCGAGCAGCACGGTCATGCCCCGCTCCGCGAGCTGCGCGACGATCTCGCGCCCGATCCCCTGGTTTCCGCCGGTGACCAGCGCCGTCACCGGCCCGGTGGTGGTGTCCCCGGTCATGACCGGGTACCGCTCTTCGCGTTCATGCCCGGCCCGGCGCTCCCTGTGTCACGCCCGGGTCGGGGCGGCGTTCCGCGCGGATCACCTCCACGACGGCGGCGATGTCGGCCTCGCGCCAGCCGCGCTCGCCCGCCTCCTCGTAGCGTCGCTCGACCAGGCGCGCGATGGGCAGCGTGAGCCCGTTCGACTCCGCCACCTCGTTGAGCAGCCGTACGTCCTTGGCGCCGAGCCGCGTGGGGAACCACCCCTTGTGGCCACCGGCGATGATGTCGTCGACCCGGTTGACGATGGCGGGGGGCATGGTGGGCCACTGGTAGAGGACCTCGCGCAGTAGCTTCATGTCCAGCGCGGCGGCCTCGGCCGCGGCCACGACCTCGGCGACGGCGGCGACTCCGGACATCAGCAGGAAGTTGTTGAGCAGCTTGAAGGCCGACGCGCTCCCGGGGTCCTCACCGCAGTACCAGTGGACGGAGAAGACCCGCGACCAGATCGGCTCCAGCCGGTCGGCGAGGCGCCGGTCGCCGCCCACCAGGCTGGAGGCCAGGTTCGCGAACACGGTCTTCGGCGCTCCGATGATGGGCGCGGCCAGGAACCGCTGCCCGGGGACCATGTCCCGGAGCCTGCGGGAGGTCTCCGGGGAGACGGTGCTCAAGTCGACCACGAGCGGCCCCTCGGCATCGGAGCCGAGCCCGGTCAGCCGCTCCATGACGTCGAGGACGGCGCGGTCGTCGGTCAGCGACATCAGCACCGCCTCCGACCCGCGCGCGGCCTCCGCCGGCGAGGACGCCTCGACCGCTCCGGCACCGACCACCTCGGCGGTCCTGCCGGGCGTACGGTTCCAGACCGCGACGTCATACCCCTGTGTGAGCAGCCGGCCGGCCACCGCGCGGCCCATGTGACCCATCCCAAGTACAGCTATGTGCATAGGTCTTCCCCCCTTGCCGCCATTGTCGCGGGTGCCCCACCCTCGGCGGCGGAGGCTCGCTGGAGATGATCTCGCCGGGGATACGGCGCGCCGTATCCTCCCGAGCCGTAGTGCAAATCCATCCTGATGTGCTAAATCGGACACTTAGGGGAATACCGGTAGAGGACTCACAGGACGACGCCCGTTAAGGAAGGTGAACCGCTTATAGGTTTGCGCACGGTGAACTTCGAACGGGGGCATGGATGGACATTCATCGATGCAAGGGGAGAAGTATCCGCCTGGCGATCATCGGCGGCCTCGGGATGGCGCTGACCGGCGCCGCGACGCCGCCGGACGTCACGACGCCGACCGTGGGCGCGGCGGCACCGGCCGTTTCACAGGTGCCGCGGAAAGACCATGCCGACACCGACCTCACCGCCCTGCGCCGTATCTGGGAGCAGCAGGCGGACGCCTGGGCCCGGGGGGACGCCGGCGCCTATGCGAGGATTTACACCACCGATGCCGACCTCATCAACATCAGGGGCGAGCATCTCCATAGCCGCGACTCCATCGCCACGAAAATCCAGTACTACTTTAATAATCAGCTCAAGAACACCCATATCCTCCGAATGGAGGAAGAGGTGCGTTTCTTGTCCCCCACGACGGCGCTCATCCTCCGGAAGGACTGCGTGCTGTACGGCGCCGAGACGGCCTGCCGCCCGGACACGCGATCGATCAACACCAGCCTCGCCGTCAAGCACGCGGGCCGATGGATGGTCACGTCCTTCCACAACACCCTCATGCGGCAGCAGAGCGCGCCGCTCCCATCGTTCAGGAACTTCTTCTCCGGGCGCTGACCGGCGACCCGCCACCCGGCCCGGTTAACAGGGGAAACGCTTCCACGTTTGTTCGTGATCATCTTCGAACGGGGCAGAGATGGGCATTCATCGATACGCGAGGAGAACGATCCACCTGGCTCTCGCGGGTGGGCTCGGCATGGCGCTGACCGCCGCCGCCACACCGACCCAGGCCGTGACGCCGGTGAGCCGCGCGCTCTCGGCGCAAGCCGGCTCCGAGGTCTCGGGGACGGGTCCCTACGACACCGAACTCGCCGCCCTGGCGCGGCTCTGGCAGCGGCAGGCCGACGCCTGGGCCCACGGGAACGGGATGGCCTACGCCGCGACGTACACCACCGACGCCGACTTCGTGAACGTCACGGGCGACCACCTGCGCACGCGGAACGAGATAGGAACCAAGTTCCAGCGTTACCTCGGCAACCAGCTCAAGAACTCCCGCATCCACACCCTCGAAGAGAAGATCCACCTGCTGTCCCCCTCGACGGCCTTCATCATCCGCAAGGGGTGCGTGTTCTTCGGTTCGGAGAGGACCTGCCACCCGAACACCCTCTCGTGGAACACCAGCATCGCCGTCAAGCAATCGGGCCAGTGGCTGATCAGGTCCTTCCACAACACCCTCGTCCGGCACTGAGCGTCAGCGGCGGGCCCGGTCGGCGTAGACGCCCAGGCGCGTCGCCGCCTCGTCCAGATCGGTAGAGGCCCGCAGGCAGGCGGCGATGTGGGCGTTCACGGTGTCCCTGAGCCACTGCGGCGCGGCGCCCTCGGCGTCCAGCCGGGCCCCGATGTCGCGCAGACGCTCGGCGCAGTCGGCGAGCACGAGGGCGTCGGACCGCAGCACCCCGGCATGGAGGGCGATCGCTTCGGGAACGGCGGGCATCCGGGAGGCTCCTTTGGTCAGGTGACGCGCACCGGGACGGCGGCGCCCCGCAGCGTCTGGTGGGCGAGGGTGGACAGGCACAGCAACGGGCGGGCGCCGTCGAGGCCCAGTGCCCGCAGGTGCCGGACCATGGGGTGATCGGCCGGCCCGGTGACCAGGCGGACCCGTGGGGCGGGATGCGCCCGCCCCCGGCCCCTGGTCTCGACGCACGACCGCAGCGTGGCGCCGTCGTGGCGCGAATAGCCGACCAGGTCCGGGGCTCCGGCCGGGATTCCCGGGCCGAGCCGTCCCCCGAAGGTCAGGATCCGGCCGTCCGGACCGCTCGCCGCGACGCGCAGGGACCTCGCGGTCAGCTCGAAGTCGAGGCGGGCGAGGGACGGCTCGTACCCCCAGACCTCCGGAGACACCGAGGACACGGCCTCGGTGTCGACCAGGGAGCCGGCCAGCCAGATTCCGGAGCGCCGGTGACGCGCGCTCCTGACCAGATCTGGCCATACCCTCGGCGACGGGGGACGCCACGGATCGTGCACGACGATCCCGAGGGCGACCTCGCGGTAGGCCCCCAGGCTGGTGCGCCGGTTCGACGACGCGTGGACGGCGACGAGGGCACGTCCCGCGACCTGGACGGCGGGCCCGAGCCCCGTCCCCTCCAGCAGGGCCGCCGCCGCGCGCGCGTCCACCGCGAAGTACGCCGTGAGGGCGGCCCCGTCCTCGCACCGGACGGGCAGTTCGAGCGCTCCGCCCGGCGTGGCGGCCCGGTAGGTGGGCACGGTGAGGAACGGGAAGCCCTCGGGGTGGGGCACGTGGTCGAACAGCAGGTAGGCCCGCGAGCGGGTGACCGGCCCCCGGTACGGCGTGAGGGCGTCGTCGATGCGGTCGCGGGCCTCGGGCAGGTCGTTCGCGATGTTGGCGGTGTAGTGCTCGATGCTGTGGCAGATCGGGAACAGGTGGGTCGCGTCGGAGTAGTCGACCACGTACCAGCCGGGGTGCAGGTCGAAGCAGCCGCCCGCGCCCTGTCCGTCGAGGGTGGGGATGATGTCGTGCTGGTTGGTGACGCTGGCGACCCAGGTGCGCGGGTCGGCGGGCCGCTTGAAGTCGACCGGTGATCCGATGGCGACGGCGTGGGTGACGGCGTAACGGGCGCAGAACGCCGGGTCCTGCGCCAGGTTCATGATCGCCGCCCCGCCGGCGCTGTGCCCGATCAGGGCGACCTCGGCCCCCTGCGGGATGCCGGCGTCGTCGATGGCCTTGACCAGCGCGCGGCTGTAGGGCCCGCTGTCGAGCACGGCGCTGCTGAAGGCGCCGAGCAGATCCTGCGGGGAGTCGTTGTCGGGCCGTCCGGGTCTCATGCCGGGCACCTGGACGACGTGGCGCTCCACGCCGTCAGGGCCCGTCACGGTCTGGATGAGCACGCGCCCGGTCGTGCCGACGACGCCGATGTTGCGGAGGAAGCCGAGCAGCGACCCGTGTGAGCGTATATCCCACACCCACTAACCTACCGATACCGGATCAAAGAGGACGACATATCCATCTTGCGAGAAGATTTC
>NZ_JBEZFH010000217.1:0-12518 GCF_040649355.1 Sphaerisporangium sp. NPDC049002
GACGCGGCCGTCGGCCTCGTCGCAGCCCAGGTCGTCGCCGACGCAGAGCTCGCAACCCCAGAGCAGGCAGACCACCAGCGCGCCGCCGCCGCCCCCTCCTCCTCCGCCGCCCCCGCCGTCGTTCGCGGCCTCAAGCTCCTCGGTCAACGTGGGATACAGCCAGCGTGGCTCGGTGCAGGTGAAGTCGCAGACCGGATCGATCAACTGGCAGGCCGGGAACGCGACCGTCCAGACCTCTCCTGGCAGTGGAAGCGCTCAGGAGGGCCAGACCGACACCATCAGCTTCACGCTCGCCGTGGGGGCGGGCACGATGAACGACTGTGACAAGCCCTTGCAGATCACCATGCCCATCTCGTGGTCCGGTGACAACAAGGGCACCAAGGGCTCAGGAAGCCTGGGAGTCACCATCACCTACATGAAGCCCTGTCCCAAGCCGATGTGAAAACAATGAGGAGAGACCGCGTATGCCCAAACTTCGCAGACGCGAGTGGATCATCGCCCTCATCGCGGTGCTCTTCACGCTGACCATAGGGATTCCCACGGGTATGGCGCTCGCCGATCCGGCTCCTTCGGCAGAAGGGGTGAACAACGAGTGCGATGACATCCTCGGCAGCGGCACTCCGGAGTTCATGTTCTGCTCCTGGATGGCGAAGACCCCGAAGGACGCGCTCAACATCGTCAAGTTCTGGGCCGAGAACGACGGTGAGAAGCTCAAGGAGGCCGTCCCCTACCCCGGCCCGGTGCTCTTCTGCTTGGACAAGACCAACAAGGGCCCCGGCATGCAGGACTGTGCCGACAAGGACCAGGTCCTGTGCAAGTACGACCACAGCGTCGGCAAGTACGTCTGCAAGGACACCGACGGCAACATCACCAAACCGCCGGCCAAGGCATGCCAGGGCGGGGAGTTCGACTGCTCCGGTGGCGAAGGCTCCTCCGGCACGTCGACGGCCGCCCCGGGCGAGACCACGTCCGGCGCGTCACCCGGTCCCGATGGCACCACCCAGAGCCAATCCGATCCCAACGCCGTCCCTGTCGACGCCAGCCAGGCGCCGCTGGTCGAGAGCTCGGCGGTCCCCGACGGCACCGAGCAGGTCGCCCCGAGCGCCAGCGCCAGCGCGGACCCCGCGCCGGACGCCTCCACCGCTCCGGAGCCCACCGCCTCGGCCGCCCCCGAGCCGCGCGCCACGCCCACGACGTCCAAGCAGCCCCTCGCGGCGCCCGACGACGCCACGGGCAAGGCCGCCGCCACGGCCATCAAGCTCGGCATGCGGGTCTGGATCGAGAGCGAGCTGGCTCCCGCGTGGACCGCGGGCAAGGACCAGTTCGACGCCGCGGTCGCCTCCATGGCCGCCCAGGCGAACCGGCCCGGAGTCGTGGGTGTGAAGTTCGCCCAGGACCTCGGCTACTGGGGCTTCAAGTCCGCCACCGACGTCCGCCAGTTCGTCAAGGACGCCTCCACCGCACTGCGCGCGGCGATGCCCGCCGGCAAGCAGCTCGCGGTCGACGTGGTGGTTCCCGAGATGGGCTGCGGGGTCTCCGAGCCCTGCCAGGCCGCGCTCCGCGCCAAGTATCCGCTGATCACCCGCGCCAACGTCGAGAAGTACGTCCTCACCGGCGACGTCGACCACGTCAACGTCTCCAGCGGCCTGTTCGCCAGCGAGTACGCCAAGTACAAGATCACCCCGGACAAGGCGCTGCGCAACCAGTGGGTCGGCGTGCGGGCCCGCGGCTGGGACACCCGCGTCCACATCGGGGCCCGGGAGGTGGGCCTCGCCCACAGCGGCGCCAACAAGCTCACCGCCGCGCAGGCGGAGGCGGCGGCCAAGCTGCGCGTCGACCTGCCCCTGCAGGCGGGCGTGCAGACGGTCATGCTGTGGACCCACCGCCAGAGCTGGGACGGCGCCACCTGGCGGCTCCTGGACCAGGGACTGACGACCAACACCATGTGGAAGGCACTCCAGGCCCGCAAGGGGCTCGGCCGGCTGTCGGTCACCTTCGACGCCAGCGACCCCGAGAAGGGGATCACCCAGGACCTCACCAAGCTCGCCGAGGTCTTCGACGAGGTCTACATCCACAGCCAGTGACCCGCGCGCGGGCCACCTGACAGGCGGCTCGCGGGCAACTGGCAGCACGGCACGAACCCGGCGAACGCCCGGTGGAGACCCCCGCTCCGCCGGGCGTTCGACTGTTCGCGGGCCCCACGTCGGAGAAGCGGCGGTCAGCCCTCGGCGGTCAGCCCTCCGCGGCGAGCCAGGAGTCGATGCTCGCCAGCAGTTCCTTCTTGTACGACTCGGGCGCGGTCGAGGCGCGGATCGACTGGCGGGCCAGCTCGGCGATCTCCGCGTCGCGGAAGCCGTACACGTCGCGCGCCAGCTCGTACTGCGGCAGGAGCCTCGCGCCGAACAGCAGCGGGTCGTCGGCGCCGAGCGCGATCGGCACCCCCGCGTCGAACAGCCGCTTCACCGGCACGTCGGCGATGCGCGGGGCCACGCCGAGGCCCGCGTTCGAGGTGGGGCACACCTCGCAGGCGATCTGGCGGTCGGCGAGGCGCTCCATCAGCCGATCGGACTCGGCGGCCCGGATGCCGTGGCCGATGCGGTCGGCGTCCAGGTCGTCCACGCACTCGGCGATGCTCGCCGCCCCGGACAGCTCGCCGCCGTGGGGCACGGCGAGCAGTCCCGCGCGCTTGGCGATGCGGAAGGCCCCGTCGAAGTCGCGGGCGCGGCCACGGCGCTCGTCGTTGGACAGCCCGAAGCCGACCACGCCCTTGTCGGCGTACTGAGTGGAGAGCCGCGCGAGCGTCTTGGCGTCGAGCGGGTGGCGGGTGCGGTTGGCCGCGACGATCACGCCGATGCCGACGCCCGCCGACCGCGCGGCCCGGCCGGCCGCGTCGAGGACCAGCTCCAGCGTCGCGGTGAGCCCGCCGAACCGCTGGGCGTAGCCGGAGGGGTCGACCTGGATCTCCAGCCACCGTGAGCCCTCGGCGGCCTCGTCCTCCGCGGCCTCCTGGAGCAACCGGTAGACGTGCTCCTCGCGGCGGAGCACCGAGCGCGCGATGTCGTACAGCCGCTGGAAGCGGAACCAGCCACGCTCATCGGTGGCCCGCAACCGCGGGGGCCAGTCTTGCACCAGAGCGTCGGGCAGATGGAGCCCTTGGTCGCGCGCCAGCTCCAGAAGCGTCGTGTGCCTCATGGAGCCGGTGAAGTGCAGGTGGAGATGGGCTTTGGGGAGTTCGTCGAGCGGGCGTGCCATCTCCATATCCTGCCGTACGCCGATCGGGGCCGTCGCGGACTCCACGCATAGAGAAGGCCCGGGCCGCGTGGCCCGGGCCTTGTCGGTTCGGGATCGGTCCTTCCGAGGGCCGGAGCCCGGCAGGGCTAGTGTGCCTCGGCGAGGAGCTTGGCCAGGCGGCTGACGCCCTCGACGAGGTCGTCGTCGCCGAGCGCGTAGGACAGGCGGAAGTAGCCCGGCGTGCCGAACGCCTCGCCCGGGACCAGGGCGACCTCGGCCTCCTCAAGGATGAGCTCGGCCAGCTCGGCGGAGGTCTGCGGGCGCCTGCCGCGGATCTCCTTGCCGAGGAGCCCCTTGACCGAGGGATAGACGTAGAAGGCGCCGAACGGCTCGGGGCAGACGACGCCCGGGATGTCGTTCAACATGCGGACCATCGTCTGGCGGCGCCGGTCGAAGGCCTCCCGCATGGCCGCCACGGCCGACAGATCGCCCGAGACGGCCGCCAGAGCCGCCGCCTGGGCGACGTTGGAGACGTTGGAGGTGGCGTGCGACTGCAGGTTGGTCGCGGCCTTGACGACGTCCTTCGGGCCGATCAGCCAGCCCACCCGCCAGCCGGTCATGGCGTAGGTCTTGGCGACGCCGTTGAGGACGAGCACGCGGTCCCTCAGCTCGGGCACGGCCGTCGCGATGCTGGTGAAGGTGGTGTCGCCGTAGACCAGGTGCTCGTAGATCTCGTCGGTGACGACCCACAGGCCGTGCTCGGCGGCCCAGCGGCCGATCGCCTCCACCTCCTGCGGGGAGTAGACCGCGCCGGTCGGGTTGGACGGCGAGACGAACAGCAGGACCTTGGTGCGCTCGGTGCGCGCGGCCTCCAACTGGTCGACCGAGGCGAGGTAGCCGGTGGTCTCGTCGGTCACGACGTCGACCTGGACGCCCCCGGCCAGCTTGATGGCCTCGGGATAGGTCGTCCAGTAAGGGGCCACCACGAGGACCTCGTCGCCCGGGTCGAGCAGCGTGGCGAACGCCTCGTAGACGGCCTGCTTGCCACCGTTGGTGACCAGCACCTGCGACGCGTCGACCTCGAAGCCGGAGTCGCGCAGGGTCTTGTCGGCGATGGCCTGCTTGAGCTCCGGGAGGCCGCCGGCCGGCGTGTACTTGTGGAACCTGGGGTTCCCGCAGGCCTCGACGGCCGCCGCGACGATGTAGTCGGGCGTCGGGAAGTCGGGCTCGCCGGCGCCGAAGCCGATGACCGGGCGACCTTCCGCCTTCATCGCCTTGGCCTTGGCGTCCACGGCCAGCGTGGCGGACTCGGAGATCGCGGAAATGCGCGCTGAGATGCGAGGACGGGTCATGCCTTCCATGTTTCCAGACGTCTCGCACCGCTGCCGCCGCATATCCATGATGTGGACACGCGGCAAATCACCGTGACGTGCCGGACGAGTTGGTTCGACGTGAGGCGCATTCACCCGTACACTTCTGCAACTAGTGAGCGACGCGCCCCCGGCTGCTCGGGGTAAGGTGGTTCACGGCAGAGGGCACTAGCGCAATTGGTAGCGCACCGGTCTCCAAAACCGGCGGTTGGGGGTTCGAGTCCCTCGTGCCCTGCGGCGTGCGGTCCGCGCACCGATGGCGTGTAAGCCGCCGAAAGTTGCGTAGGAACGACGGATCAGGTGAGGACTGTGGCGATCGACACACGCGGCGAGGCCGCTGAGGGGCCGAGTAAGTCGTCTGGCCCGACCGCTAAGAAGCGCACCTCTCCCGCACTGTTCTACCGGCAGGTGGTCGCCGAGCTTCGCAAGGTGATCTGGCCGACGCGCAAGGATCTGATCTCCTACACCACCGTGGTCCTGGTATTCGTTGTGATCATGGTTGGCCTCGTTGCCGGGATCGACTTCTTGCTCACGAAGGGTGTGCTGGCGGTCTTCGGCGGAGCCTGAGCCGGCCGCCACGCGACAACCGTCCCCGACCGGACGGTCGAAGATCGCAACATCGACGAGAGAAGAAAGAGTCACCGTGTCCGAGTCCCCACTGTCGGCTGGCGCATCCCACGAGAAGTGGGAGGGAGAGCCGGAAGAGGCGGTCAAGACCACCGAAGAGTCCGGCGAGAACGCCACCTTCGGTGATGCCGAAGAGCCCGGCGAAGCCGCCGAGGCTCCGGTCGACGACGCCGAGGCTCCTGCCGGCGAAGACAGCGAGACTCCGGCCGATGAAGAGGCGGAGGCCGCGGAGGCCCCCGTCGGCGCCGTCGACGAGGATGGCGATGTCATCCCCGACGTCGACCCCGTCGAAGAGTTCAAGAGCGCGATGCGCGGCATGCCAGGCGAGTGGTACGTCATCCACTCCTACGCCGGTTACGAGAACCGCGTGAAGTCCAACATCGAGACCCGCACCCAGTCCCTCAACATGGAGGACTACCTCTTCCAGGTCGAGGTGCCGGTCCACACGGTCACCGAGCTCAAGGGCGGCAAGCGCACCCCGGTCAAGGAGCGCGTGCTTCCGGGCTACGTGCTGGTCCGCATGGAGCTGACCGACGAGTCCTGGTCCGCGGTGCGCAACACGCCCGGTGTGACCGGCTTCGTGGGTCTTTCCAACCGGCCGAGCCCGCTGAGCCTCGACGAGGTCGCCAAGCTGCTCGCGCCCGAGCCGACCGAGCAGACCAAGACGACGGCCGCCAAGGCCGCCGCGGCGACCGTCGACTTCGAGGTCGGCGAGTCCGTCACCGTCATGGACGGCCCGTTCGCCACCCTGCCCGCCACGGTGAGCGAGATCAGCGCCGAGTCGCAGAAGCTCAAGGTACTCGTCTCGATCTTCGGTCGCGAGACGCCGGTCGAGCTGTCGTTCAACCAGGTCTCCAAGATCTGACGCCGAACCCGGTCTCGGCGATCTGACGGCGCGCATACACTGATAAGTCGTCCCCACGGATCGAGCGACTTCGTGGGGTGAATCCCGGGGGAGCATGGCCAATCCTGGCCGTCGCACGCCCCCGGGGGCTCTCACGCCCTGTGGGAGTTACGCAGGAGTTAAGGACCCGGAGTAGGACAATGCCTCCTAAGAAGAAGATCGCGGCCCTGGTGAAGGTCCAGCTTCCCGCTGGTCAGGCCACGCCCGCGCCGCCGGTCGGTACCGCCCTCGGTCCCCACGGCGTCAACATCATGGACTTCGTCAAGCAGTACAACGCTGCGACCGAGGCCCAGCGGGGCAACATCATCCCCGTCGAGATCACCATCTTCGAAGACCGCAGCTTCACCTTCGTCACGAAGACGCCGCCGGCGCCCGAGCTGATCAAGAAGGCCGCGGGGCTCGACAAGGCCAGCGCCAACCCGCTCCGCGACAAGGTGGGCAAGCTCACCAAGGAGCAGCTGCGCCAGATCGCCGAGACGAAGATGCCCGACCTCAACGCCAACGACATCGAGGCCGCCCAGAAGATCATCGCCGGCACCGCCCGGTCGATGGGCATCACGATCGCCGACTGACACGCGAGGGGCGCGGCGGTGGTGTGACGAGCGAGGGTGAGAACGAGCCCGAGCGAGGAGGACGACCATCGCCTCAAGGGCGCCCCAGCCGCCGAGCGCAGCGAGGCGGAGCAAGCACGGAACCACGTGGGAGGGCCAGCGCCGGCCCGTGACCACATACTCCACGAGGAGAAGCAAGTGAAGCGCAGCAAGAGCTACCGCAAGGCCGCCGACACGGTCGACAGCGAGCAGCTGTATTCCCCGGTCGACGCGGCCAAGCTGGCCAAGGGCACCTCGGTCACCAAGTTCGACGCGACCGTCGAGGTGGCACTGCGGCTGGGCGTCGACCCCCGCAAGGCCGACCAGATGGTCCGCGGCACCGTCAACCTCCCGCACGGCACCGGCAAGACCGCCCGGGTCCTGGTCTTCGCGACCGGTGACCGTGCCGAGGAGGCCCGCGCCGCGGGCGCCGACATCGTCGGCGCCGACGAGCTGATCGAAGAGATCGCCAAGGGCAACCGGCTCAACGAGTTCGACGCCGTCGTGGCCACGCCCGACCTCATGGGCAAGGTCGGCCGCCTCGGCCGCGTCCTCGGCCCGCGTGGTCTCATGCCGAACCCCAAGACCGGCACCGTCACGCCGGCCGTGGCCAAGGCCGTGACCGACATCAAGGGCGGAAAGATCGAGTTCCGGGTCGACCGCCACGCGAACCTCCACTTCATCATCGGCAAGGTGTCGTTCCCGGAGCGCCAGCTCCTGGAGAACTACGCCGCCGCGCTCGACGAGGTCATCCGTCTCAAGCCGTCCGCGGCCAAGGGGCGTTACCTCAAGAAGGTGACCTTCTCCACGTCCATGGGCCCGGGCATCCCGGTCGACCCGAACGTGACGCGGGCCATCACCGCCGAGCTCGACGCCTGAGGTTCAATACACGCGAAAGGGTCCGCGGCCTTCGGGCGCGGGCCCTTTTTCGTATTCTCCGATACTTGTTTCTTCGCAGGTGAGACCCTATTTCACCATTGCGGTCATACCGGTGGCCAAGCAATCGATGCGCACAAGGCGCCGCACGGGGTAGTGCCGGAGCGTAGGGTCGAAAGCACTTCCGGGGGATACGAAGGGATACCAAGTGAAGCGTCGAATGACACCCGCGATCGCGGCCGTGGGCTCGGCCATGCTCATCGCGGTATCAGCATGCGGCCAGGCCGCGCAGAACTCCACCGCGTCGCTCGGTGCCGTGCGGCTCTCCGCTGCCGAGACGCTGCAGCAGAGCGCCAAGAACGCCGAGGCCGTCACCTCCTACACCGCGCAGCTCGCCCTGGACTTCAGCGCTCCAAAGGAGGGCGCGGGGTCGGTGAAGGGCACGATGGTCTACCACCAGAAGCCGCAGGTGGCCTCCGACGTCACGCTCGACCAGATCAACGTCAGCGGGCAGAACGTCCCCGGCGGAGCGCGAGTGATCCTCATCGGGCAGACCGCGTACGTGAAGGTCGACCTGCTCAGCAAGCTGGTGGGCGGCACCAAGCCCTGGATCAAGATCGACCTCGCCAAGGCCGGCCAGTCGGCGGGCGTCGACGTCAGCCAGTTCCTCTCCCAGGCCCAGCAGATGGACCTGCAGAGCAGCGTGAAGATGCTGACGACCTCCAAGGACGTCACCAAGGTCGGCACCGAGTCGGTCGGCGGCACCGACACCACTCACTACAAGGGCACGTTCACGGTCGCTGAGGCCGTCAAGCAGCTCACTCCCGAGATGCAGCAGAAGCTGCAGGGCCGGCTCACTAACGTCAAGGACATGAAGTTCGACGCGTGGATCGACGGGCAGAGCCTCCCGCGCAAGGTCGAGATGAACGGCGGAGCCGGCGAGGGCGCCTTCAAGCTGACGTCGCTGTTCACCTCGTTCAACGACTCCGCGGAGGTCACCGCGCCGCCCGCCGACCAGGTCGGGGAGCTTCCGGCTGACCTCGGCGGCCTGAAGGGTCTTGAGGGCGCCGACGGGGCCACCGCCGGCACGGGCGGCTGACCCCGCACGCGTGACCGCCGTCTGGGCGGTCCGCACCGCGACTCACAGGCGCACCCCCCGATCTCGATCGAGGGGTGCGTCGCCGTATCGCGGCCCGATTCGGTGTGAGGCGTCGCGGGCCTCGATATGGCGTAAGGCGTCGTGGGCCTCGATATGGCGTGAGGCGTCGTGGCCTTGATTTGGCATGACGCGCGAACACCGCGTACAGTGTCCAATGCCGAAGACCGCCGGTCGTCGCTGAGCCTGTCAATGGCTCGGTGGCCCAAGGTTCACGACTGTGGACGGCCCGCGTAGGTGTGATGTGAGTTCCATGTGGTCCCTCGTGCGGCGCCAGCCGCGTGACAACCGTGTGTGAGCCCCGTGCGCCTGCGCCGGGGCTTTTCCGTTTCCTGGACTCCTGGGCCCTTCGCCGGTGGCACATCTGGAAGGAGGCCCATGGCGAGGGCGGAAAAGGCGACCGCGGTCACTGAGCTCAAGGATCGGTTCGAGAGCTCGAACGCCGCTGTCCTGACCGAGTACCGCGGTCTCACCGTGGCTCAGCTGAAGCAGCTGCGCACCACACTCGGTGGGAATGCGAAGTTCGCCGTGGCGAAGAACACGCTTTCGAAGATCGCGGCCAACGAGGCCGGGGTCACCGTCCTGGACGACCTGTTCACGGGTCCGACGGCGATCGCGTTCGTCAGCGGCGACGTGGTCGAGGCGGCCAAGGGTCTGCGTGACTTCGCCAAGGCCAATCCCCTCCTGGTCATCAAGGGCGGTGTCGTCGACGGCAAGTCGATGACCCCGGCCGAGATCTCCACACTTGCCGACCTGGAGTCGCGCGAGGTCCTCCTCGCGAAGCTGGCCGGCGCGATGAAGGCGAAGCAGTCTCAGGCCGCCGCCACGTTCAACGCGCTGCCCACCACCATGGCCCGGCTCGTCGAGGCTCTCCGCGCCAAGCGCGAGGAGACCGGCGGGGCGGACGCCGTCGTGGCGGAGACCAGCGAGGACGCAGGCGAGTAGGTCGGGCGCGAAAGCGACCACAGCAGGGGATTCAGGCGCATACCGCGGTCCGTTTCCAAGTTTTGTAATTAATACGGAGGAATCACCACCATGGCGAAGCTCAGCACCGACGAGCTGCTCGACGCGTTCAAGGAGATGACCCTTCTTGAGCTCTCCGACTTCGTGAAGCTCTTCGAGGACACCTTCGACGTCAAGGCCGCCGCTCCGGTCGCCGTCGCCGCCGCCGGTCCGGCCGGTGGAGGCGCCGCCGCCGAAGAGGTCGAGGAGCAGGACGAGTTCGACGTCATCCTCGAGGCCGCCGGCGACAAGAAGATCCAGGTCATCAAGGAGGTCCGCGCGCTCACCAGCCTCGGACTGAAGGAGGCCAAGGACCTCGTCGACGGTGCCCCCAAGGCGCTGCTCGAGAAGGTCAACAAGGAGGCCGCCGAGAAGGCGAAGGCCGCCCTTGAGGGCGCCGGCGCCACCGTCACCGTCAAGTGACGTCTCGCGTCTGACGCTTTACACAGCTCCACGCAGAAGGGGCGGTTCACCCTGGTGCCGGGTGATCCGTCCCTTCTGTTTTGCCTGTTTTGGGCGCTTTCGGTAGAGCAGGCCGGTCCGAAAACCGGATGATCGCCGATGTGGATCTCCATACCGGGTTATGATCCGGCGGACCGGCTGACTGGTTGGCCTCCGCTTCCGGCGCGTCCATGTCGTCGTGACGCCGCGGCGACCGGGCGATGGGAGGGAACAGGTGGCGCTCCACGCGGCTCGGTCCCCTCGCAGGCCGAGACTCCTTGTGATCTCCGTGCTGCTCGTGCTCGTCGCCCTGCTCGGCACCGCCTGGGTGCGCGTCGGTGCCGGCCTCGACCAGGCGCGGTCGGCGGCACGCGACCGCCTCGCCGCCGTCCACGCCGCCGAGCGCTACGCCCTGACCCTGATGGCCGTGAACTACCGCACGGTCGACCGTGACGTGCAGCGGGTCCTGGACACCTCCATGGGCCAGGCCAGGGACCAGTACGCCAGGGACGCCGAGCGGCTGAAGGCGGCGACCCGCCTGAACAAGGCCGTCCAGACCGGTGTGGTGCGCGCCGCCGGCCTGGCCTCGATGGACGTGCCCAAGAGCACCGCGCGGGTGCTGGTGGTCGCCGACTCGGTGATCCGGTGGGAGGGCGCCAAGACCGCCCCCCAAGATCGCTTCTATCGCTGGAGCGTGGAGGTCACCAAGGTCCGGGGAGTGTGGTGGGTGTCGAGACTGGAGCAGGTCACATGACCGCCGAGGAAGCCCTGGAGCCCCTGGAGGGCGCTCGTCGGCCCCGTTCGCGCTCGGGGCCATATGTTGTGGCCGTCGCGCTCCTGGGGCTTCTGGCGGCCGTTCTGGCCGTTCTGGTGGCGGTCGGCTTCATGCGCCTCCGCGATCTGCGCGCCGGCGAGTCGGCGTCCGTGGAGGCGCTCGCCGCGGCCCGCACGTACGCGCCCGACATGCTGTCGTACGACTACCGCACGATCGACGCCGACCTGGCGCGGGCGCGGGGGTACGCCACGGGCGATCTCGCCGAGCACTACCGCGAGTTGACGCGGGTGCTGGCCCCGGCCGTCAGGCGGCAGCAGACCGTGCAGCAGGCGGTGGTGGCCGCCGCCGCGGTCGAATCCGCGACGCCTGACCGGGTTCAGGTGTTGCTCTTCATGAACATGGGAACGACCAAGGTGTTCCCGGGCGAGAAGCAACCCCAGAAACAGGTCGTCCAGAACCGCGCCCGGTTCGTGCTGGTCAGAGGTGAGGACCACTGGCTGGTGTCAGAGTTGTCCACCTTGATCGGCAATGCCCCGACCAGCTGAGATCCCGTCCTCCGGGGCCCTGGACACACTCCGGCGTGGCGCGTTATTAAATTGTTAGTAAAGCTTGGGTTTGAGTATCGCGATCTTGGGGGATGTAAACGGGCACGACAGTGTCGTGAGGCGGCAAGCCTTCGACCCTTCGTGTGACTGAGCGTTAGCCGATCCGCCTCGCGGGTATCGTCTGGATCCGGTCGGCCCCTCAGTCTCAGGTAGGGAAGAAAACCCAGCGTGACGGCCATTGGTTCGCTCGAATCCGGTCTCACGGGCTTGACGTTTCGGCGCTGACGGGCGATGCTGCGTCCAACGTGGAGCGCAGAGCGAGACTGAAGTGGACAGGTGTATGCCCATCGGCTACACTGCCCCTTTGCGCTGCCCTTTGACGACCCGCTTCTCTAGGTAACTTTGATGCATGGTCGTCTGGCGTGCGTGTAGTCAGTCCGCGAGCCCTCGGAAGGACATCTGTTGGCAGCCTCGCGCAACGCCTTCGCCGTACCCGCTGGTCCCCGCCGCGTCTCTTTCGCGCGCATTCAGGAGCCGCTCGAAGTTCCCGATCTTCTCGCTCTGCAGACCGAGTCCTTCGACTGGCTGCTCGGCAACGAGAAATGGCGGTCGCGGGTCGAAGCGGCTCGCCAGGCCGGGCGCAAGGACGTTCCGGCCCAATCCGGTCTCGAAGAGATCTTCGAGGAGATCAGTCCCATCGAGGACTTCTCCGGAACGATGTCCTTGTCGTTCCGTGACCACCGGTTCGAGCCGCCGAAGTACTCAGTCGATGAGTGCAAAGACAAGGACATGACCTTCTCCGCCCCGATGTTCGTGACGGCGGAGTTCATCAATAACACCACCGGTGAGATCAAGAGCCAGACGGTGTTCATGGGCGATTTCCCGCTCATGACCTCGAAGGGCACCTTCATCATCAACGGCACCGAGCGTGTCGTGGTCTCCCAGCTGGTGCGGTCCCCGGGTGTCTACTTCGACCGTTCGGTCGACAAGACCTCCGACAA